>NZ_JAOCEW010000008.1:0-132786 GCF_029841665.1 Stenotrophomonas sp. GD03819 | reverse complement strand
CGACGACGGGCGATGGCGACCTGCTGGAACCGCCGCCCGCGCTGGTCAGCCCCGGCTTCGGCAAGGCCCTGCGCGGCGAGCGCGCCTGCCAGCAGCGCGAAGAGGGCATCTGCACGATCGATTCCGATCCGTGGCTGGATGCGCAGGACGGCGACATCGAAACCCCTGTGCGTTACAGCTGGAAAGAGGCGTCGGCCACCGCCGGCGAGGTCGAGATGCGCTATTCGGTTTGGAAGAAGGCCTACGTGACCCGTCTATCGATGGTGCGCCAGGGGCAGGGCTGCTGGCAGGTCGATGACATCCTCACCAACAGCGGCCGTTCGGTGCGGAAGATCCTGGCCCAGCCTTGACGTTAGCGCCGGTGGCTGCCGACCGTTGGTCGGCACACCGCCTATCGCGAATGCCCGAACACCAGCTCGATCACGAACTGGCTGCCGAAGAACGCCAGCAGCAGCAACAGCATCGCCGCCAGCGTCCAGTGCACCGCCTTCATGCCGCGCCAGCCGTAGCGGCGGCGGCCGATCAGCAGCACGCCGAACACGATCCACGACAGCACGCTCAGCACGGTCTTGTGTACCAGCTTCTGTGCCAGCAGGTCGTCGACGAACAGCACGCCGGTGACCAGGGTCAGGGTCAGCAGCGCGAAGCCGACGGTGATCACCCGGAACAGCAGCGATTCCAGGTCGGCCAGCGGCGGCAGCGCCCGCAGCCACGGGCGGAACTCGCGGCGGCGCAGTGCGCGCTCCTGCAGCCACAGCATGATCGCCAGCAGCGCGGCGATGCTCAGCGTGGCGTAGGCCAGCAGCGCCAGCCAGGCGTGGCTGGCCAGGCGCCAGCCCAGCACCTTGCTCGGTTCGTGGCCGTAGCCGTGGTAGGCCAGCAGCAGCACGGCGGCCAACGGGAACACCACCACGCCCAGTGCCGACATCCGCCCACGCGCGCCGACCAGCGAGGTCAGCCACGCCATGCCCAGGCCGACCAGCGACAGCGCGGCGAAGAAATGCATGTCCGGCCCGCCGTTGGTACGCATCGCCACCATCACGTGGTAGCCGCCATGCAGCAGCATCGCCGGCAGGGCGGGCCACAGCCAGGTGGGGGAACCGGTGCTTTCATCGCGGCCGAGCGCGCGCACCAGCAGGGCACTGGCAGCCAGGTAGAGCAGGACGGCGATGAGAACGATTGTCATCGTTGCAGTTTCGCATACCCCTGCGATAGTGGCGACGGCCCCGTGGTCGCAGTCCGGGGAGGGGAGCGGACCCGTTATACTGTCTGCCTTATTGTCCCCCGCTTTCAGACAGGTTGCGTCGCATGTTCGAGTCCCTGACCCAGCGCCTTTCCGGCACCATCGAGCGCCTGCGTGGCCGCGGCCGCCTGACCGAGGAGAACATCCGCGAGGCGACCCGCGAAGTGCGCATCGCGCTGCTTGAAGCCGACGTTGCGCTGCCGGTGGTGCAGGCGCTGATCGAGCGCATCAAGGTGCGCGCGGTCGGCCAGGAAGTGCTGAAGTCGCTGACCCCGGGCCAGGCGCTGATCAAGGTCGTGCGCGACGAGCTGACCGCAGTGATGGGTGCTGAAGCCAGCGACCTGAACCTGAATGTCCCGGCCCCGGCCATCATTCTGATGGCAGGCCTGCAGGGTGCCGGCAAGACCACCACGGTGGGCAAGCTGGCCAAGCACCTGAAGGAAAAGCGCAAGAAGAAGGTGATGGTGGTGTCGGCCGACGTTTATCGTCCGGCCGCGATCGAGCAGCTGAAGACCCTGGCCGAGCAGGTCGGCGTGCTGTTCTTCCCGTCCAGCGCCGACCAGAAGCCGGAAGCCATCGTGCGCGCCGCCATCGACGATGCACGCAAGTCGTTCGTCGACGTACTGCTGGTCGATACCGCCGGCCGCCTGGCCATCGACGAAGCGATGATGGCCGAGATCAAGGCCCTGCACGCGGCGGTGAACCCGGCCGAAACCCTGTTCGTGGTCGACGCGATGACCGGCCAGGACGCAGCCAACACCGCGAAGGCCTTCGGCGATGCGCTGCCGCTGACCGGCGTGGTGCTGACCAAGACCGACGGCGACGCCCGCGGCGGTGCCGCGCTGAGCGTGCGCTACATCACCGGCAAGCCGATCAAGTTCGTCGGTGTCAGCGAAAAGCCGGAAGGCCTGGACGTGTTCCACCCGGACCGCATCGCCAGCCGCATCCTCGACATGGGCGATGTGCTGTCGCTGGTCGAGCAGGTCGAACAGCAGGTCGACAAGGACAAGGCCGCCAAGCTGGCCGAGAAGGTCGCCAAGGGCAAGAAGTTCGACCTGAACGACATGCGTGACCAGCTCGAGCAGATGCAGAACATGGGCGGCATCGGCGGCCTGATGGACAAGCTGCCGGGCCTGGGCAACATCCCCGACCATCTGAAGCAGCAGGTCAGCCAGGGCAAGGAAGTGCCGCGCATGATCGCCATCATCAACTCGATGACCAAGAAGGAACGGCGCAATCCGAACCTGCTCAACGGCTCGCGCCGCGCGCGCATCGCCAAGGGCTCGGGCGTGACCCCGGCCGACGTCAACAAGCTGATGAAGCAGTACATGCAGATGGAAAAGATGATGAGCAAGATGGCTGGCGGCGGCATGAAGGGCATGTTGCGCAGCATGAAGGGCATGATGGGCGCCATGGGCGGCCGCGGCATGCCGTTCCGTTGATGACGGCCCGGTCGCAGTCTGATGTAGCGCCCGAGCCTGTGCTCGGGCGGCGGCGCGCAGGCGACGCAACAAGCCGCCGGGCAGGCTCGACTCTACCCCCGCCCTGCGCGCACCATGGGGGCCTGTCCGAAACGATGGGCCGTCATGCAGAGTTCCGCTGTATCATCCCGCGTCGAGGCGTTCTGCCGGCGCTTTGACGTTTCCGTTCCGATCCTGCTGGCACCGATGGCCGGCGCCTGTCCGGTGCCGTTGTCGGCCGCGTTGGCCAATGCCGGCAGCATGGGTGCGATGGGCGCGGTGCTGTCGTCATCTGCCGATATCGGTCGCTGGATGGAGGACTTCCGCGCGACCTCCACCGGCCCGGCACAGGTGAACCTGTGGGTGCCTGACCCCGTGCCGACCCGTGACGTTGCCGCCGAGGCCGCCAGCCGCGCCTTCCTCGCGCAGTGGGGCCCGGACGTGCCGGCCAGCGCCGCCGATGCCACGCCCGCCGACTTCGAAGAACAGTTCGCCGCGCTGCTGGCGGCGCGTCCTGCGGTGGCCTCGACCATCATGGGTGTGCTGCTGCCGCGCCACGTGCAGCAGCTAAAGGACGCCGGCATCGCCTGGATCGCGTGCGCGACCACGTTGTCTGAAGCACGCGCTGCCCAGGACGCCGGCGCCGATGCCGTGGTGGCGCAGGGCGTGGAAGCGGGTGGGCATCGTGGTTCATTCGATCCGGCGATGGCCGAGCGCCAGCTGGTCGGCCTGTTCGCGCTGCTGCCACGGCTGGCCGATCACCTGCACATCCCGGTGATTGCCGCCGGCGGCATCGCCGATGGCCGTGGTATCGCCGCCGCACTCACCTTGGGCGCCAGCGCCGTGCAGATCGGCACCGCGTTCCTGCGCACGCCGGAAGCGGCGATCGCCTCGGCGTGGGCCGATGGGCTGGCCGCCAGCGAACCGGAAGACACCTGGCCGACCCGTGCCTTCAGCGGTCGTCTGGGCCGTGGTCTGGCGACACCCTACGTGCGCGCCGCCGCCGCAGAAGGCGCCCCGGCGCCGCGTCCGTACCCGGTGCAGCGCGGCCTGACCGCGCCGATGCGCAAGCAGGCCGTGCAGGAAAACCGCCTGGCCGCGATGCAGGCCTGGGCCGGGCAGTCGGCATGGATGGCGCCGGCACAGCCGGCCGCAGACGTGCTGCGCGGCATGTGGAGCCAGGCGCAGGCACTGCTGCGATGACGCTGACCTGCAACGGCCAGCCGGCGCAGGTGGAGGATCTGCTGCCGGTGCTCGTCAACTACGGCCACTTCACCTCGCTGCAGGTGCGCGACCACGCGGTGCAGGGACTGGACCTGCATCTGGCGCGGCTGTCGCATGCCACGCGCGAGCTGTTCGGTAGCGAGCTGGATATGGCGCAGGTGCGGGCTTGGATGGTGCAGGCGCTGCGGCAAGCGGGGCAGGGCGATGCCTCGTTGCGGGTGACGGTGTATTCGCGCCACTTCGATTTCCGCAATCCGCTGGCGGCGGTGCCCGTGGACGTGCTGGTGGCGGCGTCCGCGCCGGTGACGCTGACCGCCTCCAAGCGTGTGCGCAGCGTGGCCTGGCAGCGTGAACTGCCGCAGATCAAGCACGTCGGCACGTTTGGCCTGTTCGCCGAGCGCCGTGCGGCGATGGCGGAAGGATTCGACGATGTGCTGTTCGTGACCGTCGATGGCGAAATGAGTGAAGGCAGCACCTGGAACCTGGCCGTGCACGATGGTGAACGGCTGCTCTGGCCGCAGGCGCCGGCCCTGCGCGGGACCGCCGAGGCGCTGCTGAAGCAGCATTGGCCGGGGGCGCAGGCCACGCAGCCATTGCGGCTGGCGGATATGGCCGGCGTGAAAGCCGCTTTTGCCTGCAACGCCAGCGGTCTGTGGGCGCTGGAGGCCATCGACGGGCATGTCCTGCCCGGCTCGCAGGCACTGGCTGAACAGGGCAGAGCGGTGCTTGCGGCGGTGGCTTGGGACGGTTTGGGGTGAAAAGCCCGCCGGGCATGGCCCAGCACTACCGTGAAGGCTGGTCACCCATGGGGTTGGCTCGGCCGGGCTCTGCCGCTATAATCGCCCGCTTACCTCGCCATCCTGGCGACTGGGCAATAGGAAAAACACCATGGTCAAGATTCGACTGACCCGCGGCGGCGCCAAGAAGCGTCCGTTCTACCACATCATCGTGACCGACGTGCGCAGCGCGCGCGACGGCCGCAACATCGAGCGCGTTGGCTTCTACAACCCGGTCGCCCAGGGCGCCGAGAAGCGCATCGAGCTGGACCTGGCCCGCGTTGACCATTGGGTCAAGAACGGCGCCCAGCCGACCGACAAGGTCCGCAACCTGATCAAGGAAGCGACCAAGTCCCAGGCCGCTGCGGCCTGATCCTGACGGGCCACGCTTCGGCGTGGCCCTTTTGGTTGAAGCAGATGAAAGATATCGAGCGCCGCATCCTGCTGGGCAGGGTTGTCGGCGCTTTTGGTGTGCGCGGCGAGATCAAGCTCGAGTCCTGGACCGAGCCACGTTCCGCCATTTTCCGTTACCAGCCGTGGATCGTGCGCAGCCCGTCCGGCGTGGAAACCACGATTGAAGGTGTACGCGGCCGCGACAGCGGCAAGCACCTGGTCGCCCGTTTCCCCGGCGTCGAGGACCGCGATACCGTCGAAGCGATGCACGGCACCGAGATCTACGTGGCCCGCAGTGCATTGCCGCCGCCGAAGCCGGACGAGTACTACTGGGTGGACCTGGAAGGCCTGGATGTGAAGACCACCGAGGGCGTTGCCCTGGGCCAGGTCTCGCATCTGTTCAGCACCGGCGCCAACGACGTGGTGGTGGTCCGGGGTGACCGCGAGCGGATGATTCCGTTCGTGCAGCCGGACTTCGTCAAATCGGTCGACTTCGAGGCCAACCTGGTCGTGGTCGACTGGGATCCCGAGTTCTGAGTGTGAGCATGCGTTTCGACGTCATCACCCTGTTCCCCGAGTTCCTCGCCCAGTCCGCTGGACTGGGCGTGGTCGGGCGCGCGCAGGAGAAGGGGTTGTTCAGCCTGCATGGCTGGAACCCCCGTGATTACGCCGAAGGCAACTACCGCCGGGTGGACGACCGTCCGTTCGGCGGCGGCCCGGGCATGGTGATGCTGATCGAGCCATTGCAGGCCTGCCTGCAGGCGATCCGCGATGCTGATCCGACCCCGGCGCGGGTGATCTACCTCAGCCCGCAGGGGGCGCCGTTGACCCAGGCCAAGGTGCGGGAACTGGCGGCGCTGCCGCGCATGGTCCTGCTCTGCGGCCGCTATGAGGGCATTGATGAGCGTTTCCTGGAGGCCAATGTCGACGAGGAGATTTCCCTCGGCGACTACGTGCTGTCTGGTGGCGAGCTGGGCGCGGCGGTGATCATAGACGCCGTGGCCCGGCTGCAGGACGGGGCCCTGAACGACGCTGAATCGGCGGCCCAGGACAGCTTCGAAGGTGACTTGGGCCTGCTCGACTGCCCGCACTACAGCCAGCCGGCCCAGCACCCGCTGGGGGATGTGCCGGACGTGCTGCGTTCGGGCAACCACGTGGCCATCGCCGCCTGGCGCCGCCAGCAGTCGCTGGTCCGTACCGCCCAACGGCGCCCGGACCTGCTGGATGAACAGGCGCTGGGCAAGGCCGACCGCAAGCTGCTGGACCAGGCCCGCCAAGCCCGCCAGGCCCGGAAACACAAGGCCAGCCCCTAGCGCAGGGCTGGCCTTATCGGCTATCATGGCCAATTCCCGTCGACCCTGGTCGGCGCGCGCAGTACCCAAAACAAACGTGCAGCACAGTCCGGTGACTGCATGAGCCTACGTTGTCGATACGACACGCCCACCCGAACAAGAATCGGTGTAACCCATGAGCAAGCTGAACAAGTCCATCGTCGCGGAATTCGAATCCGCCCAGATCACCCGTGAACTGCCGAAGTTCAGCCAGGGCGACACCGTTGTCGTCAACGTGAAGGTGAAGGAAGGCAGCCGCGAGCGCGTGCAGGCCTACGAAGGCGTCGTCATCGCCACCAAGAATGCTGGCCTGAACTCCTCGTTCACCGTCCGCAAGATCTCGCACGGCTACGGCGTCGAGCGCGTGTTCCAGACCCACAGCGCCATCATCGACTCGGTCGAAGTGAAGCGTCGTGGTAAGGTCCGCGCCGGCAAGCTGTACTACCTGCGTGGCCTGGAAGGCAAGGCTGCCCGCATCAAGGAAGACCTGGCTGCCGCTGCTGCCGCCAAGGCTGCCCGTCTGGCCGACAAGGCCTGATAAACAACTTCGGTTGTTGCCGCAACGGCCACCTTCGGGTGGCCGTTTGCGTTTCCGGCATCGCATCGGCCACGATCGGGTGATGAATGACATCAACCGGCACTATCCGCCCGTGATCCAGTCGGCGTTGCGCTTCCTCGACGGCAAGGGGCTGGCACGCGTGCAATCGGCGCCGTTGCTGCATCGCCTGCTGTGGCGCGTGGGCATCGCACTGCCACCGCCGATTCTGGCCGGCTTCGGCACCAACGCGCTGGTGCAGGGCCTGTTGTTTGGGCTGTTCTGGACCGCGCTGATGTGGCTGATGCTGTGGCAGGGCAGCGAGCGCCCGCTGGCGCTGTTGCTGGTGGCCGGGCTGTTGGCCGGTGCGCTGTTCGGCGTGGTGATGGCGGCCCTGATGCGCTCGCTGCGCCGCCACCGCAAGCTGCCGGACTGGCGGCAGTTCCGCGCGCGGCAGGCGGACTGAGCCGATGGCGCACTGCGCCGTGACCGCCAGGTAAGGGTCGCGCTAGGCTGCGGTTCCATCCCGATGGACGTGCCGTGCGATGCCTGCCAAGCGAACCGCACCTTCCGCCGCCCCACGCTGTTGTCCGGCGGCAATCCGCAGATCGCCAAGGGCGAGGGCAATGCCCCGGTGCAGGCGTATATCGCGGCGATGCCGGACTGGAAGCGTCTGATCGGCGAACAGCTGGATGCGCTGATTGAACAAGCCGTACCCGGGGTGCACAAGGCGGTGAAGTGGAACTCGCCGATGTATGCGGTGGCCGCGGGCGAAGGCTGGTTTCTCAGCTTCCATTGCTTCACCCGCTACATCAAGGTGGCGTTCTTCCGCGGCGCTGCACTGACGCCCGTGCCGCCGGAGCCGTCCAAGAGTGCCGATACGCGCTACCTGCACATCCCGCAGGATGGCGCGCCGGATGAAGCGCAGTTCCTCGACTGGGTGCGCCAGGCCGCCGCGCTGCCCGGTGAGCGCATGTAACCCCGACGTTCTGGTTTCCTCCCCGACGAGAGCTGCTGATGGCCACGCATGCACCGAACCCTGCCGATGCCGGAACCCCGGCAACTGAACTGATCGATGCGCGCATCGCCGAACTGGGCGACTGGCGTGGCAAAGTGCTGGCACGCGTGCGTGCGTTGATCCATGAAGCGCTGCCGGACGTGCAGGAAACCTGGAAGTGGCGCGGTACACCGGTGTGGGAGCACAACGGCATCCTGTGCACCGGCGAGACCTACAAGCAGGCGGTGAAGCTGACCTTCGCCAACGGGGCGGCGCTGGCCGATCCGAAAGGCCTGTTCAACGCCAGCCTGGAGGGCAACACGCGGCGCGCGATCGACATCCATGAAGGTGCGATGCCGAATGCCGCTGCGTTGAAGGCGTTGCTGCGCGCGGCGGCGGCGTTCAACGCGGCGAAGAAGAAACGCTGACCGCCTCCTGTAGCGCCGAGCCCATGCCCGGCTTGGAGGGCCGCGCCTGTGCGGACCAACGGTCCGCACCCACCTCAGCGCGGCGGAGTGGCATCCAGCGCGGCATCCGGGTCGGCCACCGGCGACGGTGGGCAGGCCGGAATTTCCGACGGCGTGGCCAGTTCTTCGGCGTGCGAAGGCTTGCCCATCATCTTCGCCTTGCGCCAGCCACCCCAGCGGTAATACGCCAGCGACAGCAGCATCGACACCAGCGAACTGACCGGGAAGCTCCACCAGATCGCATCGGCGCCCCAGTACGGCTGCAGCAGCTCGGCGAACGGCACGCGCACGCCCCACAGCGAACCGGCCAGGATCAGCAGCGGCGGAATCACCGCGCCGGTGGAGCGCACCACGCCGGAGATCACGAAGCTGACGCCGAAGAACAGGAACGAGCCGATCACCACGTGGTTGAGGTGGCGGGCGATGTCCAGCGCCTGGCTGGCCGGCGGCAGGAACAGGGCCAGCAGCTGGCGATCGAACACCACCAGCGGCAGGATCAGCGCGCCGGTCAGCAGGAAATTGAACAGCACGCCCTGGCGCGCGGTGCCGCGCACGCGGTCCCAGCGCTGCGCACCGACGTTCTGCGCGGCCATCGACGAGCACGCGGCGCCGATCGCCATCGCCGGCATCTGCAGGTAGTTCCACAGCTGCAGCGCGGCGCCGTAGCCCGCGCCGGTGTCGGTACCGTACTGGTTGACCATGGTCATCAGCAGGATCACCGACAGCGAGATCAGCACCATCTGCAGGCCCATCGGTACGCCCTTGACCACCAGCGCCTTGAGGATGGCCAGGTCGAGCTTGAACAGGCGCATGTCGGCACGGCCCAGCCACAGCGTGTGGCGCTTGTGCCGCATGTACAGCAGCAGGCCGGCCAGCGACAGCGTCTGCGCGACCAGCGTGGCCCAGGCCGAGCCGGCAATGCCCAGCGCCGGGAACGGGCCCATGCCGAAGATCAGTACCGGGTTCAGCACGATGTCCAGTGCCACCGAGACCATCAGGAAACGGAACGGCGTGCGCGAGTCACCGGCACCGCGCAGCGCGGCGGTGAGGAAGGCGAACGCATACAGCGTCGGCATCGCCAGGAAGATGATCTGCAGGTAGGCCTCGGCCAGCGGCAGCGAGGCGGCCGGCGTGCCCATCGCCGCCAGCAGCGGATGGGCCATGAACCAGCCGGCGATGGCGATGATCACCGACAGGCCGATGAAGAAGGTGGCGCTGGTGCCAACCACGCGCCGCGCCTGCGCGATGTCGCGCGCGCCGATGGCCTGGCCGATCAGGATGGTCGAGGCCATGCCGAAGCCGAACACCGAGCCGATCAGGAAGAACATGATGTTGTTGGCGTTCGCGGTGGCGGTCAGTGCCGCCTCGCCGAGGAAGCGCCCGACCCAGACCGCATTCACCGAACCGTTCAGCGACTGCGCGATGTTGCCTGCCAGGATCGGCAGGGAAAACAGCAGGAGATTGCGGCCGATCGGGCCGGAGGTCAGGTCAATCGGCGCTTTGGCCATGGAGTGGTGATCGAATCCCGGGAGGCGCACACTAGCACCAAGCCGGTTTGCAGGATGTGGCAATGCATCAACGACTGCAGATGAAGCGGAGCGTGGCGCTGGCCTTGATCGGCGCCGCACTGGCCGCATGTTCGACAGGTGACCGGCTGGGCGATACCCAGGTGCGGCCAACCGACCGCCCCGAGTGCCTGGTCGGCAGCCAGCGCCAGGATCTTTCCGCCGGCGTACCTACCCTGATCGGGGGCAGCGGCTGCCGCACCGATCCCGACAACCCGCGTCCCCTGAACAAGCGAACGGAGTAGTCCCTGCCGATGACCGAGCTTTCCCCGCTGTCGCCCAGTGTCCGCCTGGACATCTGGTTGTGGGCGGCCCGCTTCTTCAAGACCCGCAGCCTGGCCAAGCAGGCCATCGAAACCGGCAAGGTCAGCGTCGCGGGCCAGCGTCCGAAATCCTCGCGCGCGGTGCGTGTGGGTGAGCAGCTGCAGGTGGATCGCGGCGAAGAGCATTTCGAGATCCGGGTGCTCGGCCTGAGCGACCAGCGCGGGCCCGCACCGGCGGCGCAGCAGCTGTATGCCGAGAGCGAGGCCTCCAAGGCCCGTCGTGCCGAACAGCGTGCGCTGCGCATCGCCGCACGCGATGGGTTCCAACCGCCAGAGCACAAACCGGACAAGCGCGCGCGGCGGTTGATCCGCGCGCTGGGCGATATCGACGCGCTCTGACCGAACGGCGATTCCGGTGCATGGTTCCTATCGCGGCGCGAGAGGAGGCGTGAGTCACGGTGCATTCGGAAAGGGCGGGGCAGGCTGGAAGTCCACTTTCTGGAAGCCTGCCCATGCATCGCATGCTGTTATGCCTGTCCCTGCTTGCCGCCGCGCCATTGCACGCGGCCGACATCACGTTCTGGGACACTCCGCAGCGCGGGGGCAACAGCATGAACATGTCGCCTCCGGACCGGAGCTACTTCGAGGCCCTGCGCGCGACCGGTGCGACCTGGGTACGGCTGGTAACGGACAAGTGGAAGGGGCAGGGCGGGCGTGACTTCCTGATTGGCAACGCCGACGACTACCGTAGCCTGGTTCCGGCCGACCTGGCCACGCTGCGGCGGGTGCTGGATGATGCCGACGCGGCTGGGCTGAAAGTGGTGCTGACTCCTTTGTCGTTGCCGTTGCTGCGCTGGAAGCAGCACAACGGCGACAAGGTCGATCCGCGCCTGTGGCAGTCCTTCGACAATCACGCGCCGGCCCGGCGCTTCTGGAGCGACCTTGCCACGGCATTGAAGGGCCATCCCGCACTGGCCGCCTACAACCTGATCAACGAGCCGGTTCCCGAGTATGGTGCTGGCCTGGCCGAGCATGCCTCGGCCGCGGCCATGCAGCAGTGGTACGCCGGTGTGGAAGACGGTCCACGCGATCTGCGCCGCTTCTATTCGGAACTGATCGCCAGCATCCGTGCGGTCGATGCGGACATGCCGTTGATGCTGGATGCCGGCTGGTACGCCGCTGCCGACGGTTTCAACTACTGGCCGGCGCCGCTGGCAGATTCGAAACTGCTGTACAGCGTGCACATGTATGAGCCGTATGCCGCAACCAGCGCGCCTAACCAGAAGCGCACCACGCCGTATCGCTACCCAGGCATGGTGCCGTTTGGCGAACACATCGAACGCTGGGATGCCGCGCGGGTCCGCAGTTACCTGCAGCAGCCGATGGACTGGGCGAAGACGCACGGCGTGAGGGCCAACCGCATCGTGGTCGGCGAATTCGGCTGCATGCGGCGCTGGCCCGACTGCGGCCGCTACCTGCAGGACGTGCTGCAGG
This sequence comes from Stenotrophomonas sp. GD03819, assembly GCF_029841665.1. Classification (NCBI taxonomy): domain Bacteria; kingdom Pseudomonadati; phylum Pseudomonadota; class Gammaproteobacteria; order Lysobacterales; family Lysobacteraceae; genus Stenotrophomonas; species Stenotrophomonas sp. GD03819. The sequence continues at coordinate 121,038 of NZ_JAOCEW010000008.1, read as the reverse complement.
TGCTGGAGCAGGACAAGGTGCACTGGGCCTTCTACGCGTTCCGCGAGGATGGCTGGGATGGCATGGACTACGAGCTGGGCGACAGTCCGCTGCCGTGGTCGTACTGGCAGGCGCAGGAGAAGGGGAAGACCGTGGCGCCGCCGCGTTCGATGAAGGCACCGGTGTTTGCGCCGATCCTGGAGCGGTTGAAGGCGGGCAACCGGTAAGACGCCGGGCATTGCCCGGCGCGTCCCATGGAGATGCCGATCACGCCGGGCCACGCCCGGCGGCGGCATCGTTCAGCGCTTGCCACCCAGCAGGCTGCCGCCGATCTTGAGCAGATCGCCCACGCCGAGCTGGCCGTCACCGTCCTGGTCCAGCAGGCTGCCGAGCAGGCCACCGGCAAGACCGCCCTGTTGCTGCACCTGCTGCTTTTCCTGGCCCAGGGCCTGGCTGAGCGAGCCGGCATCGGCCTGGCCGCCACCGAGGCGCTGGGCAAGGAAGGCCATCACGATCGGCGCGAGGATCTGCAGCAGCTGGCTGGTGCGGCCGCTGTCGAGCTGGGTGGCCTGGGCCAGGCCGGTTTCCACCTTCTGCTGGCTGCCGCCGAAGATGTGGCCGAGGATGCCGGCGCCATCGCTGGCGGCACCGCCGCCGCCGCCACCCAGCACCGAGCCGAGCACGCTGCCCAGGTCCAGGCCACTGTGGTTGTTCTGCAAGGCGCCGAGCAGTGCCTGCGCGCCCTGCGGCTGCGAGGCGTTGTTGCCCAGCGCGCCCATCAGCACCGGCAGCGCGGCACTGATCGCGCCGGAAGCCTGGGTATCGCTGATGCCGAGCTGCTGCGACACCTGCTGCAGCGGGGCGCCCTGCAACTTGGCGAGAAGTTCATCGGTCAGGCTCATCTGCGGGATCCTTGATTGGGGTTGGGCGTGCAGAAGGTACGACGCGGACCGTTAAAACGGCGACGCCGCCTCGCAGGGAGGCGGCGTGCCGTTCACGGGGGAGGGCGATCAGAGCTCGATGTCTTCGGCGCCCGGGGTGGCGGTGGGGAACTCCGCTTCCGGCTGGGCCGGCTTGAACGGATCCGACGGCTGGCTGGCCAGCGCCTTCAGCGCCGCGGCCACACCGGCACCGTAGGCCGGGTCGGCCTTGCTGCAGTTGTCGATGTGGCGCTGCTTGATGAAGTCCGGCGCATCGCCCAGGGCACGGGCGGTGTTGGCGAACAGGCGGTCCTTCTGTGCCTGGTTGTAGCTGCGGAACAGCGCACCGGGCTGGCTGAAGTAGTCGGCGTCGTCCTCACGGAAGTTCCAGAAGTCGGCGTCGCCGCGGATCTTCATCGGCGGCTCGCGGTACTCCGGCTGCTCCTGCCACTGGCCGTAGCTGTTCGGCTCGTAGTGCGGCAGGCCACCGTAGTTGCCGTCCACGCGCATCGCACCGTCGCGGTGGTTGCTGTGCACCGGGCAGCGTGCGGCGTTCACCGGAATCTGATGGTGGTTCACGCCCAGGCGATAGCGTTGCGCATCGGAGTAGGCGAACAGGCGCGCCTGCAGCATCTTGTCCGGCGACGGGCCGATGCCCGGCACCAGGTTGCTCGGTGCGAACGCTGACTGCTCCACGTCCTGGTACCAGTTGACCGGGTTGCGGTTCAGTTCGAACTGGCCCACTTCGATCAGCGGGTAGTCGCTCTTCGGCCACACCTTGGTCAGGTCGAACGGGTGCACGCGGTAGGTTTCCGCATCCAGTTCCGGCATGACCTGGATGAACAGCTTCCACTTCGGGAAGTCACCCTTCTCGATCGCGGCGAACAGGTCGCGGCCGTGGCTTTCGCGGTCATGGCCGACCAGGATCTGCGCCTGCGCGTCGGTCAGCGATTCGATGCCCTGCTGGCTGACGAAGTGGAACTTGACCCAGAAGCGCTCACTGTCGGCGTTGGTGAAGCTGTAGGTGTGCGAGCCGAAGCCGTGCATGTGGCGGAAGCTGCGCGGGATGCCGCGGTCGCTCATCACCACGGTCACCTGCAGCAGGGCTTCGGGCAGCAGCGTCCAGAAATCCCAGTTGTTGCGCGCGCTGCGCAGGTTGGTGTGCGGATCGCGCTTGACCGCCTTGTTGAGGTCAGCGAACTTGCGCGGGTCGCGCAGGAAGAACACCGGCGTGTTGTTGCCCACCAGGTCCCAGTTGCCTTCTTCGGTGTAGAACTTCAGCGCGAAGCCGCGGATGTCGCGCTCGGCGTCGGCGGCGCCACGTTCGCCGGCCACCGTGGTGAAGCGGGCGAACATCTCGGTCTGCTTGCCGACCTTCTCGAACAGCTTGGCGCGGGTGTACTTGCTGATGTCGTGGGTGACGGTGAAGGTACCGAACGCGCCCGAGCCCTTGGCGTGCATGCGACGCTCGGGAATGATCTCGCGGTTGAGGTTGGCCAGCTTTTCCAGCAGCCAGACGTCTTCCATCAGCAGCGGGCCGCGTGGGCCGGCGGTCTTGCTGTTCTGGTTGTCCACCACCGGCGCGCCGAAGGCCGTGGTCATCGGGGTCACCGGATCATCGCCCTGCTTCTGTTTCGGCGTGGTGCTCAGCTCGCGCTGCTGCTGGGCGCCTTCCGCAGGCGACGGCGCGGTGTGATACGGGCATTTGGGGCTGTTGTTATCGGACTGGCTCATGGCTGGCTCCTGCGGGTGAAGACGGGGTGGAACATCTTCACTCGACTTTAGCTAGCGCCAGATGAAATGAATAATCGAATGATTCGTTCAGGTTGATAGATTCTGTCAATTGAAACTTAGAATCAGATCTGCGAAATCTTTCGATGGGCCTCCTGCGAGGCAGGAGGCCAAGCGCTTGCGCTGCGGCTACAGCAGCGCTTTCAAGCGATACAACGCTTCCAGCGCCTGCTTCGGCGTCAGTTCGTCCGGATCGATGGCGGCCAGTGCTTCCTGTGCCTTGTTCGATGGCGCCGCGAACAGGCCGAACTGCTGCGGTGCATCCAATGCCTGTGGTGCCAGCTCGGCGGCATGGCTTTCACCACCGCGCTGTTCCAGCTCGGCCAGGCGACGGCGCGCCTGCGCTACGGTGGCGCGCGGCAGGCCTGCCAGGGCCGCCACCTGCAGGCCGAAGCTGCGGTTGGCCGGGCCGTCCTTCACCGCGTGCATGAACACCAGCGCTTCGCCATGCTCGACCGCATCCAGGTGCACGTTGGCGATGCCGCTGCGGCCGCCCTCGTGCTGCTCGTCGGCCAGCGCGGTCAGCTCGAAGTAGTGGGTGGCGAACAGCGTGTAGCAGCGGTTCTGGTAGGCCAGGTGGCGGGCCACCGCGTCGGCCAGCGCCAAGCCATCGTAGGTGGAGGTGCCGCGGCCGATCTCATCCATCAGCACCAGCGAATGGGCGGTGGCGTGATGCAGGATGTAGCTGGTCTCGGCCATTTCGACCATGAAGGTGGACTGCCCGCGGGCCAGGTCATCGCCGGCGCCGATGCGGGTCAGGATGCGGTCGATCGGGCCGATCAATGCGCGGCTGGCCGGCACGAAGCTGCCGATGTGGGCCAGCAGCACGATCAGCGCGTTCTGTCGCATGTAGGTCGATTTACCGCCCATGTTCGGGCCGGTGATGACCAGCATCCGGCGGTCCGGATGCAGGTCCAGGTCGTTCGGTTCGAACGGCTGCTCGCGTACCGCCTCGACCACCGGGTGGCGGCCGCGTTCGATCTTCAGGCACGGCTCGGCCTGCAGTTCCGGCCGGGCCCAGTCCAGCGACTGCGCGCGTTCGGCGAAGGCGGCCAGCACGTCCAGTTCGCTGAGTGCGGCGGCGCACTGCTTCAGCGGCTCCAGCTGCCCGCCGAGGGTACCCAGCAGCTGCTCGTACAGGTACTTCTCGCGCGACAGCGAACGGTCGCGCGCGGACAGCACCTTGTCCTCGAACGCCTTCAGTTCTTCGGTGATGTAGCGCTCGGCATTGGTCAGCGTCTGGCGGCGGGTGTAGTGCACCGGCGCGCGGTCGGACTGGCCCTTGCTGATTTCGATGTAGTAGCCATGCACACGGTTGTAGCCCACCTTCAGGGTGGCAATGCCGCTGCTTTCGCGCTCGCGCTGTTCCAGGTCGACCAGGAACTGGTCGGCGTGGGTGGACAGGCGGCGCAGTTCGTCCAGCTCTTCATCGAAGCCATCGGCCAGCATGCCGCCGTCGCTCAACTTCAGCGGCGGCATCTCGGCGATGGCGCTGGCCAGCAGCTGCGCGCACTCGTCGTGCTCGCCCAGCGCCGCATGCAGGGCCTGCAGGCGTGGTGAGTCCAGCGGGGCCAACACGTCGCGCACCGCCGGCAGCAGGCCCAGGCCGTCGCGCAGGGTGGAGAAATCGCGCGGGCGCGCTGAGCGCAGCGCCACGCGGGTGAGGATGCGTTCCAGGTCGCCAAGGCGGCGGAACTGCTCGCGGATGTCAGCGTCGCTGCCGCGATCGATCAGGGTTTCCACCGCATGGTGGCGCTGTACCAGCACCTCGCGCAGGCGCAGCGGACGATGCAGCCAGCGCCGCAGCAGGCGTCCGCCCATCGGCGTCACCGTGCTGTCGAGCACGCCCAGCAGCGTATTGCGGGTGTCGCCATCAACACGCGTATCCAGTTCCAGATGGCGGCGGGTGGCGGCGTTCATCGCGATCGCCTCGCCGGCAGTCTCCATCGCGATGGAGGTCAGGTGCGGCAGGCGCTGCTTCTGGGTTTCCTCGACATAGCCGAGCAGGGCGCCGGCGGCAGCGGTCGCGCGCGGCTTGTCATCGATGCCGAAGCCGCTCAGGTCATGCAGTTTGAAGAAGTTCAGCAGCTGGCGGCGGCCACTGTCGGCATCGAACAGCCACGGCGCGCGGCGACGCACGCCGGTGCGCTGGCGCAGGAACTCCGGCCAGTTTTCTTCGTCGGGCACCAGCAGCTCGGCCGGCTCCAGCCGTGCCAGCTCGGCTTCCAGGGCGTCGTCGGTTTCCACTTCGTTGACCAGGAAGCGGCCGCCAGCCAGGTCGGCCCACGCCAGGCCGTAGCCCTGCTTGCTGCGCGACAGGGCCATCAGCAGGGTGTCGCGGCGTTCATCCAGCAGCGCTTCGTCGGTGACCGTGCCGGGAGTGACGATGCGCACTACCTTGCGCTCGACCAGGCCCTTGGCCAGCGCCGGGTCGCCGATCTGTTCGCATATCGCCACCGACTCGCCCAGTGCCACCAACCGCGCCAGGTAGCCTTCATAGGCATGTACCGGCACGCCGGCCATCGGGATCGGTGCGCCCCCGGAGCTGCCGCGCTGGGTCAGGGTGATGTCGAGCAGGCGCGCCGCCTTGCGGGCGTCGTCATAGAACAGTTCGTAGAAGTCACCCATGCGGAAGAACAGCAGCAGGTCCGGGTAATCGGACTTGGCCGCGAAGAACTGCTTCATGGCGGGTGTATGACCCGATAAGTCGTTGTTTTTCATGAATTATTGAAGCTAATCAGCACGTTAGACGAGGCGGCGCGGCGACAACTTGAGACACCAGAGGGCGCCGTAGGACGCTTGTGGGCACAAAAAGTGTCCATCTGGTGTCCATGGGAGACGGCGGGGCTGAAACAGTGTGTCCACGGGCGTTTTGCATAGTACAGTCGGCGTATGCCGCAGCGCCATGGACACAGCAATGTATCCACGACAAGGGTGACAGAGATGAGCAAGCAGCGATACAAATTGAGCGATCGACAGTTGCGGGCGTTGACCATCAATGAGCGTCCGGCATTGGACGCCAACGGCAAGACGGTCATTGAACCGAACCCGGACCCCAAGCCCTACCGCTTTGTGGACGACACGCAAGGAGCGCCCACAGGGTTTGGTGTGTACGTTGGCACCAGCGGCAATTCATTTGAAGTGCGCAAGCGGGTGGGGGAGCGTGTGGTGCGCGTGTCTCTGGGCTCCGTGGACGACATGTCGATCGTCCAGGCGCATGAAAAGGCCCGAACGGAAATTGCGTACATTGTGCAGTCGGGAGGGGAAAGCCCCCGGCGCAGGGACGCCCAAGAGCGCAGAACGACGAGCGCAAAGCACATTACGGTGCGCGCCTGCATGGAGCGCTATATCGAACGTCTGGACGCGCAAGTGGAGGCCGGCAAACGCAAGGCCAACAGCACTAAGGCTGTGCAAAACAGCTTGGCGCGACTGGCGCGCAATGAGGTGGCGCTTGCGGACATCCAAGTTCGCGATTTGACCCACGACCAAATTGTGAAGGCGTGGAACGCCTTGCGCACGTCGGCAATGCTTAAGTCCAACCGGATCCCCGCAGAGGTCAAGCCACTGTTGGCCGCAAAGGAAAAATGGTGGTCATTGCCGATGGAGGATTACGCGGCCATGGGCTTGTCAGGGAAATATATTCAACGGGCCAAGTCGGCAGGCATTGAGGCCGTTGAACACACCTTTGCCGATTTGAACCGGGCCATTGAAATTGTTCTGAGACAAGAACGACTGGACGCGCACAGGGAAGGGCGGGAGGTCGCAATTCAGTTCAACCCTGTTGAGTCACTGTTTGATTTGGAACTGTGGCGAGGCGCCAAAGAGAAGCGCGAACACTACCGCAAAGCCCAGGTGCGCAATCCGCTGGGCAAAGAGGACGGCACATTGTCCACGGTGCTAAAGACGTTGGTGTTTCGCAGGAATTTGCAGAACAAACACAACGCCGTTGCGGTGGACTATTTGCTGTTGACGCTGCTGTGGGGCGCGCGACGTAACGAGGCCACTCAATTGCAGTGGTACGACAAGGTATCCAAAGACGATCTTGCCAATGAGCGAGTGTCTTGGGTGTGGCTTGCGCCCAATGCTGGTGATATCAACCCCAGCACCAAACGTCCTGGCTCGCAGGTGTTCTTTCACGACACAAAAAATGGTGAGGTCCGTTTTCTGCCTGTTGCCTACTTTGCAGAAAAAATCCTGATCCAACGATTGAACGACGCAAAGGACGCCGAAGCGCAATTGCCCAACGAATTGGAGCGTGCAAGGAGGGGTGTGGATGAGGTCAAAAAGACGACATCCGACTACATGACAATTGCCAAAGCGCAGCGTGAAGTGTATCGGGTTGAGCAAAAGGCTGATCGAATGAAATGGGTGTTCCCAGCCCGTTCCACACGCTCAAAAGAAGGCCACTACAGTGACAGCAAATCCATTATCAAAAACGTGCGTGTGGACGCGGGAATGTTGGATTTGCGCCAGGAGATTGACATTGGTTTGACGCCCCACGATTTGCGCCGAACTTTGGGGAGGTTTGCCGAGGCCCTTATGTCCGGCCGCATTGTCTCTGACATGCTCAATCACAAAGTCAACAATGGCTCGGCCAATGTCACGGACCTATACAATGAGCAGGAGTGGGGGGCTTTGCGGGAGGCTTTTTCCAAAGTGGAAGAGGTCATGATTTCGACCAGTCCCCGAGTTTGGAATGTGTTGAAGGGTGCGGAAAAGCCATTTTTGGATGAACTGAATGACAAGATGCCCGTCATTCATTCGGGGCTGCGTCCGGTTAAAGGCGAGGAAGATGATGAGTAACGGAATGCTTTTCGTTGACGAACTCACGGAAAAGAGGAGGGTGCGGGAACATTCCGTGGAAGAATTGAGGGTTCTGTACCGCGATGTGCGCGACTTCAAAAGACTGGTTGAGGACGCAAAACGTATGGATCAACGCACCGCCGAAACCACGTACACCCAATTTGCGCTCAGACGCTTTCAGGAGTTGAGGTGCTTGTTTCATCCCATCAATGAACGATTGGCAGCGCTGGACAGTGATGAGATCCGGCGAAGCCGGAACTGGATCCTTGAGAACTTCTCAAACGCTCTAACTGTTCAACGCAAAGACCGCCTAAAGGGGAAGATGGGTGCAACAATTGGAAGTCTGGGCTGTATCTTGGACGAAATTCAAGGTATCGGTGTGGACATCCAGATCAAAGAGGTTTGACCAATGAGTGCTGTGACACTTAAGCGTGACGCTGATGGCTACCAAGCACTGCGTGCGAGCGAATTGGAGGCCGAGATTGAACGCGCCAAATCCGGGGCAATTCAGTCCGTGGGGCGCGAAGCGGCGTCCTATTATTTGGGGATTCACACACGCACCTTGTCGCGGTACAACGCGCAAGGTATGGGGCCAAAGTCAACAAGTTTAAGCAGCAGCGGTGGCCTGGGCCAAACGGCAAAAGTGTTCTATAAGCTGGCCGATCTGGACGAATGGCGCGAGCAGTTGTCGGCGTCAAGCTACAAGGAACGCAAGATCAAATCGGCCGTGGCCGCAAAGAAGACGGAATTGGCGCTGCTGGAATTGGAGCTTGAAAACAAGGGGCTGCAATCTGAGATTGCACGTCTAAGGCGTCTGCTGGATAAGAAGAGCATGGGCTTTGCTGGGATCCACGACGCCACGTCATCACTGCCTTGGATCCATGATGACAAGTCGCGCCTGCTAGGAACGGTTTACGATTTGAGCGAGGAGGACGTAATTTCAGCGCTGACCGAAGCCCGTATTGAACACCTGTCAGCATTGGAGGCATTGGAGCTTCAGTGGGCGGATATCAATGTATTCGTGCAATGGGCTGACACCGTTCGTGTCGCACTCACTTCTGGAATAGGGGATTTGGACGAGCTGCGCCTGTCCAGGGTCCAACGGCACGAACTGTTGCGTCACATTGGAGGCAGCGATGGCGAAGGTTGACGAACAGCAGAGGCAAGCGCTCGCCCAAGCGCCTGGGGATCTGCACTTAACCGCTGCACAAGCTGCAGTGTTGATGCAGGTCAGCACGAAGACGTTGCAGCGCCTGCGCAATCAAGGCTTGCCGCCCCCCACCATTGGGGAACGCCCTGCACGCACCGATGAGAGATGGTCCACCACGCCTGTGCGCTACAGAAAGAGCGACGTGGACGCGTGGCTCCAACACCCCGTAATGCCCAGTGTGCATTTCCATGCGTTCCAGGTGGCGAACGGGGTCATCGTGGCCCACGCCAACCAACTGGACGACAACACGGTTGTGGACGGCATCTATGACTTGATCACCGAAATGGAGTGGGGAAGCACGGAATTGATGATTGAAGCGCAACAGTTGTTGTTGGATGAGCAGCAGCAACAACGCGATGTGGTTCAAGAACGTATTGCCGCGCACGAACGGAACGTCCTGACTCAAGCATTGTAATAATGCTGCGTTAAGCCCCAGTCCCTAGTTGTCCCTTGCAGTCCTTTGCAGCCCCCAATTTGGGGGCTTTTTTTTTGTCGCAAATAAATCCAGCCGAACGCAATATTTGCTTGCCGCAACGACGCGGTGACCGAAAGGAAATATCAATGTTGGATTACGCCATTAACCCCGCCCACGAAGCATTCGTTGTCATTGGATTTGGCCCGCTCGCAGTCCTCGCGTCGGACCTTGCCTCATCAGCTGACCGTGAAAATGATCTTAAAAAACTGATCATTAAATCGAGTGCGGAAATGCATTTTATGCGCGAAGGGAGTTCCACGAACGTTATGTTGTCTCGCCTTAATACATTTGCTGCCGAGACCTTGACGGAGTTTGCTGTTGCAAAGTACGACTTCGATGAGCTTCGCAAGCTGTTTGAAGCGTGCTTGTGTGTTTTCACCAGCGAGAAGGGCGTGTGTTTGGAGTGGATTGGTGGCAGTCAGGAACTCATTGGCACCGTCAACAAACAACTCAAAAAGGACTTCTGTGATTTTGCTGAGGAGTACGCGAGGGTCTATGCAGTGGGCATGAGTGAGGTCGGGTGAAATGAAAAGTCATTTGAATTGCAATGGCTGATAACGCAATGAAATACGTAGGAAGGCAAATCTAAATTAACACGGGAGAAAGTAATGGGAGCATACACATTTTTTTATGGAAAAGAACTTAATGCAGGCATGTCAGTGGCCGAATTGAAAGCGGCGCGGGAAGAAAGCTGCGCGGCATTCAAAGCAGCGATTAACGCATATTCAGTGCACGACAACCCAAGCTCAACAATCCGGAAGAGGCGCATTCATTACTTGATGATGTTCTCTACTGACGTGTACCCGGAAGGGTTGGGAGTGATGCACGGAATTCGTCACTCCGATCGATCCGGAATTGTTCCGGCTTTTCGTGATTTCATGGTCGAAAACAGGAGCCGGTTCTTCCAAAATTAGACCTGGTGATGTGAGGTTGGTCTCAGGGTTGTTGTTTGAAATAATAAAACGCAATGCAAATTATTGGATGAGTAGGGTGGCCCACAATACACCCTACTCACCACAAAGCATTGCGGCAGTAGCTTTCTGAGGGGTGAGTAGGTGAGTAGGGTGGAATTTTATAAATATTTATGAAAATTGCTTAAAAGTGGTGCGGGAATGCATTTTTATATATAACTTTTAAAGGTTTTACCCTACTCACCCTACTCAATATGGCTGAAATGCTTATGTGCCAAAGGTTTTGAGTGAGTAGGGTGGTTCATTTTTACCCTACTCAAGACCCTACTCAAGACCCTACTCACGCAATAATTTGTATTGCAATATATTCAACAAGATTTGGCTCAAGCCATTGTGGCGCAAGGGTTTGAATGGGATTTTGATGTAGGGGCAAAAAAAACACTGAAGTTGCATCGTGAAATAGGCGGTATTGACTCGGGTTAAATGACGCAAATAATTTGCGCCGTAAGGCTCTTGAATTTTGCAATGCAAAATATGCTTGACAAGATAAAAAAATAAATTAGAACTGGTTGGTGTTTATTTAAATGTGGAGGTTTTTTATGGGTGACGTTTTACAATTCAAGATCATCAAAAAAAGGAAGCCGTATCGTCGTCGCGCACGGCCTCAGAAAGTCAATCGAACATTTCGCTTTGACCAGGAGAAGTTGGCGCTTCTGGAAGACGTGGCGCAACGCAGTGGATTGACCGTTTCAGAGTACATCCGCGAACTCACAGATTTGGCTGTTCAGGACGGTTGGTTGTTCCAGTCGGTCAAAAAAGCATAAAAAACCGCGCGGCGGCAACCGCGCGGTTTTAGAGAGGTAAAACTATAGGAGAAAAATATGTCTGCAATTAACGTATCAAATAACGTTGGTGTGTCAACACCATCACCCGCGGTCGCGAAAAAAACTAAGCCAAAAGCAAAAGCAGGTCAGCCGAAGATCAAAAAAATCAACAGCGCGAACATTGTGACCTCCCACACACCCGCGTGGAACTGGGTCAATTACATCAACAGTGGCGCGTGTGGGGACTGGGCGATGGCAAATGGTATTGCCTATAAGTGGAACGGGGTCTTCTGGGACACGGTGTCGCTGTCCGAGGGCACGGCAATGGCATCACAATTCCTGTTCAATCATATGCCGGACAAAGCCACCAATGCTGCGTCCATGGATTGTTTCAAATTTTCAGTGAACTCCCTTGAGCCACTTCCTGAGCGGAATGGATCAACGTTTGTTATTGCTACAAAGAATGGCTATCTACATGTTGACAATGAAGGCGTGGTCACAGTTCTTCCAGCGGACAAAAAACTTGGGTTGACTTTTGGGGTCAACGCCACCGTAAGCACTGCGTACAACAAGCGCCACACACCTCAATCGGTCCCCGCCAACTCGATGTTTGGGCGGTTTCTGGCCAGCGCATTGCCGGACTTGGATATTCGCGCTCTGGTGCAAGAACAGTGTGCATTGACGCTTATTCCGGGTCCCCATCAATTGGTGTGGTGGTGGGTCGGAACGGGCGGCAATGGCAAGGGCGTGATGTCGTCAATCATTCGGGGCTTCCATCACCGCACGGCTCAAATCTGGCTGGATAAGTGTGGTGAACCACAGATGCTTGCAAACTGCGTGAACTCCAGTTTGATCTTCACCCCGGAAGTTAAGAAGGGGGCACGCGGCATTGATCAAGAGGCGTTCAAAGCCCTCAGCGGTGGAGATTTGCTGACCGCTAAGTTTTTGTACCGCGATATGGTGGAGTTCGTAAACACATCGTGCCACATCGTCAGTTCCAACGACGAACCCATGATCACCGACGCAACAGACGGCATGTACCGCCGCTTGTGCGTGGTCAAGTGGAGCCAACGCCACGGTACGTACCAGGCCATTCAAAATCTTGCTGAGCGTATTCTCAAGGATGAAGCTCACATAGTCCTAGACTGGTTGCTGGAAGGCGTCAGCCGCATTGTGAAGCGCGGCGGTTTCCTCCCCGAAAACGAGTGGCCGGAAGCCTCCAAAACGTTCAAACACTCTATTCGCAACAAAAATGATTGTGTTGGTGCGTGGCGTGAGGATGTCGGTATTGTGCCCGACGCCAACACCTTGACTCCCAAATCTGAGGTGTACAACTCGTACGTCAAATTCTGCGAAGGTGATGGCCGTTACGTGCTTAACGCGCCGCAGTTCTGGACCCGTTTTTGGGCCATGCCAGGGTTTGAGCGGCCCCAGTCCCCTCGCGGCGATACGCGGCGTATTGAGGGTGTCCAGGTCAATTGCGTTCGCGCCCGCTTTGCCGTGCAGCCGCGCTACGAACTGCCGACTGGCGAGCTTCTTATGCCGTCCAGCCCCCTCGATCGCTCGCAAGCACTTAAAGAGGTTGATGAGCAGGTCTCTTTCAATGCTGTCCCCGCTGTTTTGCAAATGAGTGATAAAGATTTTATGGACGACGAATGGAGGTTCCTGCAATGACGAACACAAACAAAGACATCGAAGAGGCATTCTGCGCGGCTTTTCAGCAGCTGTACGAAGATCCTCAACAGTTGCAGGAGAGGGCGCGTTGGGTGGCGCAAGGTTTTACACACTTGCACAAGATGCCCTCTCATATGTTGCACGAATGGAACGCGATGATTGCGACTAAGGGTGAGTTGATGCTGGGATATGGAAAGGTTAGAGAAGGGGTTGATGAACAGTTGCATGCGCACGTGCAATCAATGGCCCTTCATGGTCACTGTCTGCGTCTGTTGGAGGTCATGACCAACGTGCACCGGAGGAATGAGGATGGACGATAGTTAAAAGTACGATGCATACAAGAATGGCCGCCCTCGGGCGGCTTTTTTGTGCGTGATACTTTTTTTAAACACTGAATTGCGAAACACCAAAAAGCTTGACTTTCAAATTTTCATCCATTTAATGATTTTCAATAATTTGGAATTACATATCATGAATTCAGAACAAGAAGAAGACTGGTGGGACGATCTGATCGCGGCAGAGCGGTTCGCTGTGTACAAGGTTGGTGGTGATTTAAGAATTCTCTTGCACCACGACTTTGACGACGCAAGCGTACAGCTTCTCACGGTTGACGAAGTTCTGTACCGCATACGGCAAGCATTGGAAAAAGGGGTGAGCATTTCTATTAACTTGGAGGCACGGTTATGAGCGCATCAAACGAATTGAAGCAGGACATTGCAGAACGGTTTTACGACCAACTAAGAGAACGCCGGTCCATTTTGGACTATGGATTCAACGAAAAAGAAAAGCCGCTGCCGGTCATTGGCGGCTGGCCGATTGGAGCAAGTGGCTACCCATTCAAGGATTTCAACGCACTTCAATTGATGACTGTTGCGCTCGATCGTGGCTTCACAAGCCCCATCTATATGAAGTCCGAGCAAATCAAGAAGAATGGGTACTACATCGCGAAAGGCGAAAGCAAAGCCACAAAGATTGAAAGCACCTACAAGCAAGAGGATGGCGAAATCAAGTCGGTAATGTCGGTGTGTTTCAACGGCGATCAAATCAAAAATTTGCCACTAACCCAGCAACAGTTCGCCTGGAACGGTAAGGCCGAAACTCGTGACACGTTCTTGGACGATCTGATCGCCAAGACTGGCGCCAAAATTTCCTTTGATCCCATGAACGCGCCCTACTACGAGCGTTCAACCGACACCTTGTATATGCGGCCCCAGTCGGAATACACATCCAAGCACCCGGACGGCAAGAGCGCGTACTACCACGATCTGATGTTCGTTCTGAGCGATTGGGCCACGCACCCCAGCCGCTACCAAGGCGTGCAACCTGGGGAACAGGGCAGCGAGCAGGACAGCCAATACCGCTTGGGCCGTCAATTGGCGTTGTTGCAGATCGCCAGCCGTTTGGGGATGACCTACGAGCCCGACGACAGCGGTTGGACTCAAAACTACATCAACAGCCGACCCAACTGGCAAGAATTGCTGCGGGCATCGAAAGCTGCAGACGCAATCCTGAAAACAATTGGAGTGCCGGAAGTCCAACACGAGCCCGTGCGCTCCAAGGTTTGGAAGCAGGAGACATCACAAGCGTTCCACCCGACCGTAAAACCCGCTGAGCAAGAGCAGGCACAACTCGATCCTGTGCAGTCGTTTGTTGAAGACAAGTTGCAAGTGATCCATGTGGCGGACAAGCCCAGCAAAGAAGTTGGTAAGGCCGTTAAGAAAGCTGCTGCAAGAAAGCTCAATGGAGCGGCGAAGAAAGAACAAACACTATCAATGTGAGGTGGCAATGAGTAAGCAAGACGAAGCACGCAGCATTGCCGCCGAATACATCATTGAGCAAATGCAGCAAGGCGTAATCCCATGGCGACGGGATTGGAAGCAGCACATTTCGACAGGAGCGTTTGGAAGCCTGCCGTACAACTACGCCCGAGGAAACACCTACCACGGCAGCAACGTCATGATGCTGATGATGGCGCAGGCGTCGCAGGGCTTCCAAAGCAACGGCTGGTTAACCTTCAACCAAGCCAAAGCACTGGGCGGCACGGTGCGCAAAGGTGAAAAAGGCTCCAAAGTCGTTCGCGTCATCAATGTCTCCGATAAGCAGGGAAACCCCGTCCTTGATGAGAATGGACGGCAGAAAATTGCATTGATTACATCGGCGGTGTTCAACAGCGAACAGTGCGATGGCTTGCCCATTCGCGAGGCGAAAATACCCAAGCCGGTGGAGTGGAGTCACGAACAGGCCGAGCGTCTGATGAAGGACAGCGGCGTTGACTATCGGTACGGCGGCAACGCCGCGTTTTACACGGTGGGCCAAGACTATGTGCAACTTCCCACCAAAGAACAATTCCGCACGATGGAAGGGTTCTACGCCACCGCCTTGCACGAAACGGGACACGCAAGCGCTCACCCCACACGCCTGGGGCGCGATCTCAGCGGCAAGTTCGGTTCGGAGAAGTACGCTAAAGAAGAGTTGATCGCAGAATGTTTTTCGCTGATCGTCGCCGACCGCTTGGGCTTGTCGGTGGATCAAGACTACGACCCCGGCAACCACATTGCCTATTTGCAATCGTGGATCAAGGTTCTCAAAAACGACCACGCTTTGATCTTCACGGCGTTTGCCGAGGCTGAAAAGATTGCGACGTACTACAACGTCAAAGAGTACACCCGTAAAGCCTTTGAGATGGAGCGCGACGAACAAGAGGTGCGCCCATCCAGTGAGGAGTCACCCAAGCCAACCATTCAAGTTGTGCGCCGCACTAAGACGGCTGAAATGGAGGTGGCGTGATGTGGTACGCGAGCGCTAAACAAACACAAAAACTTCTTGAAAGCGAGATCGTCCGCCTGTCTTCCGTTTACGACAAGGCAGGCAATGCTCGTTCGTTGGAAGGGATGATTGACCAAATCAAAGAGTTGGCTGGATTGAATCTGCGACTCAAACTATTTGAGTCCAAAGTGGAACGCCATCGTGAGGCTTTTGACAACATATCGGGCGACTACAACGATTTTGAAATCGGCCGTCAGGTCATGACCAACACCGGCATTGCCGGCCCCCAGTCGCGTGCAACACTGCCCCAAAATATGCGCGACATGATTGACACAAGCATTCCGTTGTTGAATGCGCAGTTGTGTGATGTCTTCCTAGAACGGGTGCGTGAGCGTTTCAATCTTCCGAGCGACGCCCAACTCTTTGTTCGGGGCAGTTGGGAAAACCACCCCGTACGAATGCAATCTGTGAAAGACGATGTGGTGACCTTTCTGCACAACGATACAGGGGCCACTCACAGTGTGGCCTCAAGCAAGGTCTATTTGCATGGTGGTGAGCGCGACGTTTCGATATCAAGTGTCTTGCGCCAGATGTCCCCAGGGCGTCACGCAACCCAACAACCTCAGAGGTGAGCATGGAGAAGCCAACATTAGCAGATGAAATGACTCTGATTTACAGCGTAAAAGCAAAGGCCGCTGAGTACGCTCAAAAGCGTGAGGAGGAGTCATTGAAGGTCATGGTAGACGAAGTGTGCAAGCTCACGGGTCTTCGCTTTAGATCCCGCTTACTTGCTCAGCCAACAACATCAAGCGTGTTGGACGTGCAGAGGTTGTGCGATGGGTTGACCGATGAAGATATCGGCCACCAAATAATATCCCGCACTGGGGTTGGGTCAACTGCAAACCGCACATCACATTCGCAAGAGTATGGTGATTTATTGGATATGAGCATCCCACCCATAATGCCCGTTCTGTGCAACATCTTCATGGAGCGTCTGTCGGAGCGTTTTGGTTTGGGGGATGATGTTGTTGCGTCTGTTCAGCGCGCACGCGTCGATCGCCAAACCATAGAAATTGCAGCCATCCGTGATGACTACCTTGAGTTCAACGTCAAAGGCGACGACGAGACCCGTTGGTACGTTCCAATTAAAGAAGTGCTTCTAGAAGGTGGCGGCAAATCTATTTTAATGGATGCCGCGCTTGTGCAAATGTCTGTCGGGCTTAAAGGTCGGGAAGTGGTCCAGCAGCAGTTGATCTTTTAGTGTCAGACTCTTTGGCTTGACAAAGTTTCCTCTTCTGTAATTCTGAGGAAAACTCTGGAGGAAGCCATGAATAAACTAACACTACAAGACGTGCGTGTGCTTGCTAACACCTCGCGTCAACATCTGATCACGCATACCGACGAGCAGGGGCGAACCGCTTTGCACTGGGCGGTGATCAACAAAAGATTTGATGTTGCCGACGCTTTGGTTGCCTATGGGGCCAACCCTCTTGCAAAAGACAAAAAAGGGAAGACACCCATGGATTTCGCTAACCGCTGCGTAAATCAGGAGCAGGACTGGCGTTTGCGGACCAGTGTGATTGCTCAATACTGGCTAAAAATGGCGCCTATTGAACAATTCAATGTGGACAAAGCACTGCTGCGAATACGAGAACGCAGCATCATTCTGGCTCAAGCGCAAGAACGATTTCGTCTGCGGGCACAGAACTTAAAGATGTGAGCTTGACATTATGCGTAAGTGTGATGAATTGAAGAATTCTCACACAAGGGGGATTTATGCGTACATCTTTAATTTCAATTGCTATCGCAGCCATGATGGTTGCTGGAACCGTCCATGCCGGATCGACAACCTCAGCCTCCCACTTTGGACGCGACCAAGCGCTTGTCTCGCGCAACGTCCAGGAAGGCGTGGTTGTTATGGTCCGCGATGTTCGGATTGACAACCGTTCCACCGTCAACACCGGCACGGTCATCGGTGGGGCATTAGGGGCCGCGATGGGCGATCGTGCCACCAGCAAGCGCAAGCACCGAGACAGCCGCAATGTGGCGCGCGTGGTTGGTGCGACCTCGGGTGCATTGGCCGGTGGCGCAATTCAACGCGCTGCAAGCAACCGGAACGGAATCGAGATTTTCGTCCGCACCACAGATGGGCGGGGACGTTCGGAAGTTGTATCGATCATCCAAGACGCCGACAGCCGCATCCATCCTGGTCAGCGTGTGTTCCTTAGTGGCAAGGGAAGAGATGTACGCGTTGTGGCTTTAGATGAAGCGAGATACACCGGCCGTTAAGAGCGTTGCCTATTGATCAAGCCCCCGCAAAACGGGGGCTTTTTATTTCTTAATTTAGCGCTTTATCTTGTAAAGTTTTTTGCTTGACAAAGTTGGAATGTCTGTTTAGCTCAAAGTACGTCAACACAATAAGGAGATATCTATGAATTACCTGCGAAAACAAGCCGCGAAATACGTTCTTTACGTCGGGCTGCCTCTGTTTTTGATGCATTTTTCTTCCGAGGCCTTTGAAAAGATAGGGGTCATCCAGAGTTCGATTGATAACATTCAAGCTCGATCTCAATGATTGGTGTATCTGACCTCGGAGCCCTGAACGCAACTAGCGTTGCCGCCTTTCTGTTTTATCTAATCAGCGCCGGCATTTACGCTGGATCAAAGAGATGGACGAAAGCATTTTTTATGGCTGTTTGCTCAATAGTTCCTTTTGCAATGGTCGTGATCATGAGGGAAGTGTGCATCATGTGGTGCGTTTCCTTTGACGCAATGTGGGTGGCGATTGCTTCGCTAAAAATAATAATGTCGATAGCGGCCGGCGCGCTTGTTTGCTGCTTGCAATTTATTCCGTGTCGGATCCCGTTGACTATTCCATCAATATTCGCGGGTGGTATGACTGCTTGCGCGGGAATTGTTTGGGCTTCCATTGAACTCATGCAAAGGATATAGCCAAATAAAAGAGGAGGGCAAGTGATTACCGAAAAACATTTAACCAAAAACGAAATTAGGCTGGCTAAATCACTGGTGTCCAATCTAAACAATATTGCCGCATTGAGATGGCACGTACGCATCGCGCACGATATGTTTCCGGGGCGTGTTTACGAAATATGCATGCGTGCATTGAACATCCTTATCCGCAGTGGATCAAGCAATCTGCTTGTGCTCATTGACGCGATGATTGATGTTGGTGAAAGACTGCCACCTCATCCGACATGGCTAATCTGTAAAGAAGCGTTTTTATCTGGCGAAATAGGATCCGACGCTATCGCAGTTATGGAGAGGATCCTGCAACAGGGTGTTGATGAGCATGAAATTGAATCCACTTTGAATGTCGCGTTGGCCGTTCAATGTGAACCGGTGGTCGCCCTTCTGACCGACCATCTACATCGCAAAAGGGTTGCCCTGGCAAATCGGATCAGTAAGGAATTGAACCCCCCGCACACCTCTGTTGGACAATCTAGAAAGATGTAACAACCAGTGTATCCGTCAAAAATTTACTGTGACGCCGATAACAACAATGAGGAACATCGGACGAAATAGGCTCGGTTTCGTGCGAATTGCAGAAAGTGTCAAGAGAATGTATTGACAAAGTTCGATCATCTGGTTGGATGGAATGAACTTAGTAATTACAGGGGGTTGGGATGATAAAAAAACTATTGACTTTGGCGTTGTTTTCAGTGCCGTTGTTAGCCAATGCTGTGTCCATGGGTCCATTGGCAACGGTCTATACTGGTAATGAAAAGACGGGTGTATTGACCATTAACAACAGCGACGGATCATCGACTGTCACGTACAGCATTTCTGTTGAAAGTGTTACTGTCGAGAACGGAACGGCTAAACGCAGCCCAAGTCAAAACATTCGCTTCGCTCCCAGTGTTGTGACCGTTGGTCCAGGTAAAACCCAGACAGTGCGTTTCTTGCGCACGCCAATGGGCGGCGGGGAAGAAGTGTACCGAATACGGGCGACCCAACTGTCCAATCCTGAGATCAAAGGAATTCAGACTCTTTCATCTTTGGACTTCCCGTGGATCTTTCGCTCCGCTGACGCTAAGCCGCAATTGACGGCGCGTTGGGTTGGCGGAAAGTGGGTTGTTACTAACACGGGCAATGCAACCGCCCAATTGGCATCGGCCGTCGGTGTCGGGAAGACCAAAACTGGACTTCTGGGATATGTCTATCCCGGTGAGACGCGCGAATTCGCTCTCACTGGGTTTAGCCCAGGTTCTGTAAGTGTCTTGGTCAACGGTCAACCAATGGAGTTGAAAGACGAATGAAACATCGAGCCATCGCATCGGCGGTGGCTTTGGTTCTTTTCTCATTCGCTTCCACTGGATCGCGCGCACAAGACACCAATTCCACCGTCTCAAGTAATGAAACGCTTGCGGGGATTAGCGTCAACGGAAAGAGCATGTCCGACGTTGAGCCTGTACAGGTCGTCGGGGACACAATTGCCTTGCCGCGAGAGCGCTGGGAGTCGTTCCGCGTCACGGTCCCCGACACCATCACGGACGAAACAATCAATGCTGATGCGTTGGGTGTCACGGTCACTTTTGATGCAAGCAAGCAGTTGTACATGCTATCGGTCCCGTCGGCCCGCTTGCCCTCTCAGCAACTTGGATCCGGGCGTGAACTGCACACCGACCTGAGCGAAGCACCAAAGGGGCTGATGATCGGCTACGACGTGTCTTCATATCACTCTGATCAGTGGCGCACTTCGGTTGCGCACGATGTGCGAACGAACGTATGGGGTGGAAACGCCTTTTACTCCGCGCAATTTAATACTGATGCAGAGGGCAGCGACTACCAACGATCGCTGACCACCTGGAGCAAAGACATTTTTAGCAAGAGCGTGGTTGTGCAGGTCGGGGATGTGTTCAATACACCACGAAACGCGTCATTGAACGGTGTGGTGAACATCGGGGGCATCCGCGTTGGAACCGATCGCTCATTGCGGTCCGACAACCTGTATCCCGTCCCCATGCTTGGGGGTGTTGCCGACACCCGCTCAACCGCCGAACTGTTGATCAACAGCCAGCGCAATCAGCAAGCCGAGTTGCGGCCAGGTCCTTACCAATTCGCCAATCTGAATATTAACGGTGGATTGAACGATATTGCATTGGTTGTGCGCGACGAATTCGGCCGCGAAACCTTGACCACCCGCAGTGTCTACATCATCCCCAACAGCCTGCGCCAAGGGGCCAGCGAATGGGAGTTTCAAGCCGGCAAGTTGCGCCACGGATCGTTGGGCAACAACTATGACGAGTTCGTTGCCAGTGGGTTCTATTCCCGAGGGCTCAACGACCGCTGGACGATATCTGGGTCCGCCCAGGTCGCGGAAGGCAAGTCAAACATCATGCTTGGCAACCTCTTCAATTTGGGCCGCATGGGCGCCCTGTCCGTGGACGTGGCTAAGGGGGGCAACGGCATGGCTTACACAGCTTCATACGAGCGTCGGTCCCGCAATTGGGCCGTGCAAGCCAGCCACACGCAGATGGACGACGACTACTGGCAGGTTTCGGATCTGCGGGATCAGTTGTTCCGTGCCAAGTCTCTGACCAGCGCAGGGTTTGCCCTGTACCGTCCGGGCGTCACCGGCTCGATCAACTACACAAAGGTCCAATACGACGGCCGGGATCCCAACGAGGTGTTGTCCGCGCGTGCCCAGTGGAGGGTCAGCACCAAAGACGAATTGAGCTTCTTTGCGTCGCGCAACCTCACCAGCAAAGACACCATGGCAATGGTGTCGTGGCGTCACCAGTGGGGCCAGGTCACGGCGGGCACCGTGACCGCCAACAATACCAATCGGGGCAACATCTTGAACGCGGCGCTTCGTTCGCGAACAAGCGTGGCCGGTCAAACCGTTAATTGGAGCGCTACGGCCAATCAAAACCCCAACGGCAACACCACCTACCTTCAAGCACGCACCCGCTTTAGCAAAATAGAACTGGACGCCGATACGAGCAGTGGCGTCTACAGTCAAACCCGCATCGGGGCACGCGGTGGCTTATGGCTGGGAGAGGGCGGGGTGGCACTCACCGCACGTCCCTATGGATCCTATGCGCTGGTAAATGTTGGTCAGCCCCACTCTGTTGTGAGAGTCGGTGGGCAAAGACTCAAATCGAACCGATCCGGCGTGGCCGTCATATCCAACGTCCAATCATTGCACCGCACAGCCGTTACGGTGGATGGAACAACGTTGCCGTTTGACGTTCAGTTGGCCTCATCCAGCCAAGATTTTGTAGCGCCTCGTAATGGTGGCGCAAAAGTAACGTTCGTCGCCATTAGCAACACCATGCGGGAATACCGCTTGGTTCGACACGGAGTACCCATCGATAACGGTCGCTTTCTTCAAACAGGTGACGAAACAGTTGCGATTGCTCCAGGTGGTGCGTTCGTGTTGGCAAAACCCTCAGAGGGCGCCAGTGTCGAGGCTGTGACTGAAACTGGACGTTGCACAGCAACATTGCCTGCAATTTCTTCGTCAATTTTCGATGTTCTCTCCATCGAATGCAAGGAGGTTATTAAATGAAAAAAATGCTACTGGTACTAATGTTTTTTACTATTCCGATAATTGCGAAAGCCGACTGTACAGTTGACGTTATGAACGATGATGTTGGATTGCAAATAGAAAAGCAGTTGTCCGCAGAGGCTGTCGTTCAACTTCTTGTGCGCTGCGATGAACCGACCAATGGCGCACTGTGGGTCACAGCCCCCGATGGCAGGTCTCTGATGGGAGCGGGTGCCGGTAGTGATTTGCAAACCGCAGTTTCAATAAATGGTCATCCAGTCGATCAGCCTTTAGCTATTCAGGCGGACCAGGCCGGGACGCCTATTCCCATCCAATTCAAAGTAACGTCTGCCCTTTACCCGGCTGCTGGTGAGTATCGCGCAGATATTTCATTGAGATTGGAATACTAATCGGTGGTCTTGACAATGTTGAATTGTCTGTTTCACTAAATTGGTGCAATACCTGCACCCCAACATCTTTCTAACTATAAAGGAGTTAAATGCATATGATTAAAAAAACTATTGTTGTTGCAGCGTTGTCATTGCTGTCTGTGGGCTCTGCTTACGCGGGAACTTCAACCGCGACAGTTCCTATCACAATCAAGGTCGAGGCTAACTGTGAAGTGTTAGTTGACGGTGATATCTCAGCAGAAATTGATGCTCGCCAAGGGACACTTAACGAAGGCTTTATTGAAAGCCGCCGCGTGTTTGCTACTTGTTCTGATTTGCTTCCCTACACGGTTGAAACAAATGCGGACGCGGAAGGCAAAATCTTTGTCACAAACACATCTGGACAAAACAAGACCTATTTTGCAACCGTTAAACACACGGATGGGCGTCCTTTCTCAACCATCGCCAACAGCGGTGAGTGGTCCAACGTCGGGAACGGGCGCACGCAAGCCCTTGATTATGAGTTTAAGTTTGATGCGGGAGACAACGGCGTGAGTATGCTTACTGCTGGTGTGTACACTGGTGCGATCAACATGACTTTGACTTTCTAAAGGTCATCGCGTCCTGGTAGAGCTAAAGCCCCCCTTTTGGGGGGCTTTTGTTTGGCCACACTTCACCGTAAAGAAATGAGCTTGACAAAGTTGGACGTTCTGATTTTATGAATACAACGCCAACAGAAATGGAATTCTATGAAACGAAAGAGATACTACGAGTGGCGGCACATAACGGGGAGGACTTTTTGGCAGCCGAAAGGGGTTCATGACTATCTGCTAAAAGATGATTTGAGCCGTGCGTACATGAAGATGACGGCGTTCACCGGTAACAGTAAGTTCTTAACCTTGCAGCAATGGAGGGATGAGCAGCTAAAAATCACAATGAATAAGGAGGGGGGATGAAACAAACGAAGAAACACAAGCAGCGACGAGTGAAACCATCTGGGGTCTACAGCCGACGTAAAATTGGTTACCCCATGTTCTTTGAAACGCAATCGAACTATGACCGGCTGGACGCCTACGCCGCGCGCCACGACAAGACAATGGGTGGGACGATGAGAGAACTCGTGTGGAAGTTCCTGGAAAATCCAGTGGTCAATCGCGATGAACTTATCTCAATGGGATGTGCTCCGCACTCATATACAGGACCAGATAAGACCGCCAACAATGGGGAAGTTGTTCGCTCGGGTATTAGTTTCGTTTCGGATGCTCCGGCATTGGTTGAAAAGTTCGACTCGATTGCCCGCGAGCAGAAGTTGCGAAAAAGCGAATTGCTGCGGTACATCCTGCGCAAGAGTCTGAAATCAATATATAAGGAGTGCAAATGAAGCAAAACCAAACAATAAATACCCAGGACGTACATTTCGTGCTCAACACAAATGATATAAGCGCTGTCTTGGATCGTGACGCTATTAAGAAGTTCTTTGAAGCGCACGATATCAACACGCCAATCGAAGTTCACAGTTTGAGTGATAACAAAGAATTAACCCCGTTGGCTTTCGTTGCAGCCAAAGTCATGTCTAAGGAAGCTAATGGGCACGTTCTGGATGTGATGAACGACATGATTGAAATGGGCGCGAATGTTAACGCCAAAGCTAATGTGAATTCGTACAGCGATGGAGATGGTGATTTCGATAGTCGCAGTCTTGTTGATTTGGTCGATTTGGCAAATGGTCCTGATCGAGTTGAACTGCTTGTTAAAAATGGAGCGCCCGCAAAGGAAGATCATATTGAGGGGTTGATGAAATCAAGCGCTGATATAAATTTGCTGGTCGAAAAATACGCTGAAATGATCCAGCCTCACCACTTCGCATCAATACACGCCCATCGTGAAGGCTCGCAGTTGTTGGATCAGCTTGTGATGTCTGGTTATGACGTGAATGCACAAGGGAAAAGGGGCGATACCGCACTCCACCATATTCAGAACATCGAGCATGCAAAGTATCTTGTGGATGCAGGCGCGTCCACGGATATCGAAAATAAGAAAGGGGAACGGTTCGTGGATCATTGTGATGCTGCGTTTGTTGAACGCAACGCGAGCCAGGATGGGGTTCAGTTGATGAAAGAACTGGGTATTGATTTAAACGCCGCTGATCAATATTCCGGCAACACGGCACTACACCGGCTAATGCAGAAAGGTCCCAATCCTGAATTGATCCACAACTTGTTGGAGGCGGGTGCAGATCCATTGGTGCGCAACAATAAAGGCCAGACACCTGCCAACATGGAGGTGCCGTTTGGTGTCAATCTTGAGGATCATATTGAGTCCAAGACTCTCTTAGAGAACTACACATTAAAAAGAGCAATACTCAATGAGAACGGGGATGCGTTGAATGAGCGACGATCGCAAGTGCGCCGGATGTGAGAAAACAAAAGCCCCCAATTTGGGGGCTTTTGTTTCTTGACAAACTTGACGGATCTGTTTGATTGAATGCATATCAGCATTTTGGAGGGCATATGACCAGACCAACAACAATTACGCCTGTGGATATATTGGTGAATCACATTTTCACGGGCGTGATCGGCAAGGACGAAATTGAGCAGGAGTGGGACCGCATTTGCGACCACTACATCGCCACAGGGCTCGCCTCAGCGGTGGACGGGGAGGGTAACCATCTTCTCCATGTTCTTGCCCAGCACAACCAATTTAAGGCCATCCAGCGGTGCATAAACGCGGGCATCGATATCAACAAGCGATCCGATTGGTCCTACGCGACACCGTTGCACTTGGCGTTGAGTGTTGGCGCGCACGAAACGGTTGACGTTCTGGTAGCGGCAGGCGCGGATCTGACGTTACGAGACTGCATTGGCAACACTCCATTGCACGCAGCGGCCATGTGGGGCGATCTAAGGACGGTTGCCTTGCTTGTTGAGGCGGGGGCGGACGCAAGCGCACGAAACGCTGACGATATGACCCCCTCAGAGACGAGCATGCATGCGTCAATCAGCGCATACCTTGAACACGCCCAGGCACAACAGCAACGCGATCGGTTGGCCCAGGCGGTGGCAGCGGAGGACACTCCAATACGAACACGTCGGCGAATGTAACGAACAATAACCAAGCCCGCTTTCGCGGGCTTTATTATTTCGCCCAGTGTAAAGATAAGAGCTTGACAATGTTTGAGTGTCTGTTTATCTGAAAGAAACAGAAAGGGGATACGTATGAAACATCTTATAGCCGCTCTCATTATATTCATTCCATTGCTTGCCAATGCAAGCGAATCTCAAGCTCGGTTCGTTGTCTCCATGTCGATTGTCGGCTCATGCCGCATCACCGACGAGGGATTGGCCAAGTGCACCTTGGGCATGGCCCAACCGAATGTCGCGGAGGAAGTGAGGACGGTTCGCACACCAACAGGCGAGCAACAAACCCGCACAGTCAAAGTCATCACGTACTAAAAGGAGATCTATGTTCGTACCCAAATACAGCCGCAACCAAACCAAACGCTTCATTGAAGCGATCCGTTCCATTGATGTGGAGACAGCGCAAGACGCGTTGATGAACAAGGCTGAGCCATCGCCACTGTTCAAGCAGTGCGACGACCGTTTGGTGGCTCAGTTCGCTGTGGCCGCCAACGAAGTGGAACCCCACAAGCAATGCGCCAGCGTGGACCCAAATGCGGCGTTAATGAAAGACACCTACAGTTCCGGAGCGCCGATCACCTTCAATGGATTGGCCGAGAAAACCATCTTCGCCACAGACGGCGGTATGGCGGTTGTTGTGGGACGCGATCGCTATGTCAACGGCACTGTGGTGGCTTTGTTCGACATGTTCAGTTCCATCATGTGCGAAGGAGCCGAGCACTTCACTCCCGACCAGGAACAGAAGATTGGCGCAGCCAAAGCCATGATCAATTTGTGCATGGATCATGGAGTCAACATGGTGGGCAAAGACGAGCGGGGCATGACCCTGTTGCATTGGTGCTGTGCACTGTACGACGACGACGCGTTGATCACACGGATGCTCAACACCGGTGCGCCGGCAAAGCTGCAGGACTTGGATGGCTACACCGCCATTGAAGTGGCCTCACACTACGGGCACGTGAAGTCCTTTGAAGCTTTGATGCGTTTCGAGACGCAACCCCCTGCACCCCAAGCGGACCCTATCGACATCGATACCTTGGAGCCGTGCAATGGCATTGAATGCACCCAATCATCCATCGGGAAGCCATCGAGAGGACTCAAGCGATTCATTGAACTGCTGATTGGCCGCTGATCCGAACTCCAACCAACAACAATAACAAGGAGACAACTATGAAACAGACACTTTTTGCCCTGACCGCTCTTCCCATGTTGGCATGGGGCGCACAATCAACTCCGGTGGGGGCGTATCTTACCGTTGAGCAAACCTGCGCATTCGTCCAGGACACACCCGCAGGCCGCCTCATTGGTTGCAACAAAGAGGAACCTGTCACTTTGGACTGCGGTGACGACTCGTGCGTGATCGATGGTCTGCCGCTTCCCGTCCAAGTGCGGCACAAAGCGGAGTGGAAGCCTGGGGACACTGAAAGCTTCAAGTTCGATTGCGACCAAGGGATCTGCCACACGGAATTCGGGCCGCTTGCTGTCAGCGCCGATGTGGATCACTTGCGCGCATCGGCCGCGCAACGGAGCCGCCAATGATCGACAGCGCCGATGTTCAATTGTATTTGGCAATCACGACAGACGATGTGGCTGTTGTTCGTGATTACTTAAAAGGCGGTATGTCACCGGACCACACGATTGCGCCACCAAAAATCATATTTCATCACTCCCATCATCCCGCACGAAATGTTGATCGGCGGCTCCTGGACCTCGCCGTTGACAGCCAAAGCATTCAAGTGGTCCGAGCCCTTGCCAACGCTGGCGCAAACTTGGACCTGGTGGCTGGGCGATTGGACCCTGTTGTTTTCCGTGCCGTTCCCGACGTTCTCCGTGTTCTGTTGGAATGCGGCGCCAACCCCAACGTGGTTTCGCGCATAGGGGACACGCCCTTGCACGGCATATCAAATCTGTTGCGTTCGTATCCAGCGGTTGAACACTACGTGCCCACGTGCCGGCTGTTGCTGGAATTTGGCGCGGATGTCCACGCCCGCGATGTTACAGGCGAGACACCATTGTTGATGGCGCTTCGCAAAGCCAGCGTTATGAACACAAGTTTCGGTGCATGGTACAGCGACGATCACATCGAGGTCTTGAAGGTCGCACAGATGCTTTTGGACGCCGGAGCCGATCCACTCGCCGAAGACTATCAAGGCGTATCGCTGCACACCCACTGCCGGCGTTTGGCGTTCCATGAAGGCATTGATCTTCTTGACGCCCACATTGCCCAAACACAGGCCAATGTTATACACGCTGCCATAGGTTCAAAGTCGGAAGAAAAGCAGCGCCGAAAGATGTAAACCATGCGTATTGACAAAGTTGGGATCCATGTTTGATTGGCTCATCGAACAATTATGGGGGTCCCAAATGTCTGAACTGATCAAGTCCGTATCGATTGAAGCCGTTCTTATGCGCCATGATGTGGTGCGCCAGCGCTTTGAAGAAATGATCCAATCCATCGAGTCCTTTGTTGAAGAAGCAAAGGCCATGAAGTTGCATGTGCCCGTGCAAACGGCGTTGCAAAAGATTGACTACTGTTCGCTGGAGCCAATGGGCGCTGTCCGTGCTGAATTCGACCGCGCAATGACACGCGCTGGGTGGTGGCATGTACTGAAAGGAACAGGCCTGTACGATTGCATGTCCAGCACACGCCGCGCGCAGTGGTCCGACACACTCAACTCAAAGCATTCCGACGTGCCGGCGTTCACCCTCGACACTGTTGTAGCAACGTTCGACACGTTGATTGCCGAACGCGCTTCGTTGATGGAGGAGGGGGTGGTTGATGCGTTCCGTGGACTGTCTTGGGACTTTAAATCCCATTTGCCTGCACGTCTGGGCAAGAAGATCATCACCAAGCACAACACTTACGGAATGAGTTCGGTGTTCAAAGATCACGCCCTGCACGATCTCTTGCGGGCCTTCTATCGATACGACGGCAAGCCGCATCCAGACTTTCGCGATCATCGCTCCGTCGAACGCTTTGCAGAGTACATTGACGTGAAGTTGTACAAGAACGGCAACGCTCACATCATTTTCAAACGACAGGATTTGGTGGGCAAGCTCAACTCCGTCATCGCACGGCACTACCCAAACGCACTTCCCGCCCCCAAGTCGCACGCTTGACAAAGTTGCGTTGTCTGATTTGCTGAGTGGAACCGGAAAATAAAAAAGGGGGTGGATATTATGATGAAAAATATATTGGTTATGGCGGCAAGATTGATGCGCGGTATGGCCCACTCTGCTGGTACAAGTGGCGAACCTGAGTTGGATTATTTATTGTCTCCTGGAAATCGTCTTTCTCATGCCATTAGCAGCGGTGACGCAGAGACTTTCAAGTCTTTGGTAGGGGATGATCCAAGTCTTGCTAAGCAGCACACATTTCACAGGCGCCCAACCTCAATTGCTCGGGGGAACGTCATACATACTCTCAGCCACATTGTTGAGTGCGGACAACAAGAAGAGCTTCTCAATGCGTGTAAGGAGATGATCCTGTTCGCGCTTGAATGCGGAGCCGATATCAACGCACGGGGCGATTACGGTTTGACCCCACTGGAACTGGCTATCAACAGTTACAGCTTTAGATTGATCCCATTTCTCATTGAACACGGAGCGCGTCCCGTCAAAGGTTGGAGGGTGGATACGATGACCGCTGCAAACATTGTTTCGGTTTTTCGAAGGTTCAACGGTGGTCCCCTAAAGGTTGAAGGAACAGAATTGCAGAACATCATTGACGGATTGTCTTCGTTCGACGCCATCGAGGCCAAAACGCAAAAAAATACACTGTTGCGTGAGCTTGGTATTGCGGCGGGTGACGTTGAAAACAGGCCGCGTCGGCGGATGTGAGACGTGAAAACCCTGCTTTGGCAGGGTTTATATTTGAGGGATTGACAATATTCCCTTTGTTGTTTTGATGGGTGCATTCAATCATTAAAGCGGGGGCAATATGTATATCGGGTCAACTATAGAAAATGTTCAGGATGTTATTGCTTCGGGGCGCAACATTCATGAGCGCAGTGGGATAACTCAAAGCACTGCTTTGCACCGCGTTGTTGATGAAAAGTTTTACGAGCCTGGTGTTGTCACCGCACTGGTCAACGCCGGATTGGATCCCAACGCCCGTGAAGTCAACCAGCGCACGCCGTTGCATTACGCGCGTCACCCCGAGGCCATCGCGGAACTTATTGAAATCGGCGCCAACCCCAATCTGGGCGACGTGAACGGCCAGACCCCTTTGCACGTCAACTTGTCGAAGGAAAAATCCATCTGCCCCATGGCGCGTGTCCAAGCTCTTTTAGAGGGTGGAGCCAATATCAACCACGCTGACAAAAACGGTGTTACACCACTCCTGTCTGCGCTGGAAGCACGTCGGCCCACAGAGTTCATTGAAGCGTTGGTGGAGGCGGGCGCCGACCTCAACGCCGTGAGCAACGATGGGCAGGGTGTGTTGTGTTGGTCTACGGCGGAGGGGGACGTTGAGAACACAAAGCTCCTGATTGCGCTGGGAGCGGATATCAACGCGGTTTCCAACACCGGTATGAGTGTCTTGAACTACTGTGCGCGGTTTGAGCAGTTTGAATGCGCGAGAGTGTTGTTGGACGCTGGCGCCGATCCCACAGTTGCCAACGCCGATAACCTAACGCCGTTGCATTTGTTGGCCCACGGACCAACCGATCAGTGGGCTAAATTGATGGGCGAACAACCACAGCGTGCAGAGCTTGTCTCAAAAATGATCGAGGCCGGCGCTGACATCAACGCCGTGGATAAGAGCGGCAACACCGCGCTCCATTTTGCTGCACAAGGCAAACAGGACAATGTTGTACGAACCCTGATTGACCAGGGCGCAACAGTGTCTATCCAGAACAACCAAGGGATGACAGTTCTGGATGTGGCCAAACAGCACTACAAGCACACATCTCAAGGCAAGTTGGCTGATGAAATAGCCAACGGTGAAGGGCTGGTGTCGCTGCTTCAAAACCGCGCTCAGAAGGAAACCTTGCAGGAAGCCTTGAACATCCAACATGACACGCCGCAAACCGTATCGCGGTGGCGGCGAATTTGAAAGAAGGGGCGGTAGTTTAATGCCGGTCCATTGTGGTCCGGCTGAGATTTATGCTCAGCCGGACATTTCGTTGGAGAGGCTAACCGCCTGCCTCCAGCCCTAATGCGCTGACTGCGCCCCAAGGCATTGCGGAGACTCCCTTGCAGCTTCCGTCTTTCAGGCTTGCCTTAGCGACAATGCCGTACCCATTGTCTCCGAAGAAGATCGCGGCACCGCTATCTCCAAATCCGCACGCCAACGACGATCCTTCGATGCGTATCCACGCGTCAGCGCAGGGAAGGTTTCCGGTTGGACCGCATGCGAGCTCGGGCCTGTGCTTGATGCTCACGACAGTTCCGCAGGTGTATTGGCTGGTGACGCCTCTGAAGCACATGCTCTGGCCTTGAGTAGCGTTGGTCCACATGTACATGATGCGGCGCCTACTGTAATCCGAAGTGGAGGTGGCATACACCTCCCTGAGTGGTGTGTGGGACCCCACCGTATGCCACTGAACGTCGTGGCTCGCATCATTGATCTGGTCCACGAATGTCAGCGGCACGGTGTACTTCCCTGCGCCGGTTGCGTAGTTTCCATAGATCAGATTGTCGGGGCAATGCGCGGCAGTGGTGATACCTCTTCGCCCAGTGGCCTTATGAATAACCGGAAACCCTGAGGTGCAGTAGCTATTATTGGATTGGAGTGGGGCGCCGCCAACAACATATTCCGCGTTGACTGACTTCGGGATGTTGGGGCGGACTTCAATCTTGAGCCCGGTGACTCTTTCGAGCTTCTTGATCGTATCCTTCAACTTTTCTGCTTGGCCGCTGTCTCCTTCTATGTCGATCACCACCCGTTCTTCGCCTGGGAAGCCAGTCGTCCCGGTGATGCCTGGTATGGCGCTGTTAAGAAGAGGTCTGTGCTGAGCAAGGAGCGCGTAAAACTCGCCCTGGGTGTACTTGTGACCAACCTCGAACACCACACGGGTCGTCCCGCTCTCGGTGGTGATCGTTCGACCCGCGACTGGATCGGGCCCTTTGAGTTGCACCAGGATGTGTTGATCTGGCGCGTCTTTGATCGACAGTTCCGTTAGACGATCTGCGAACTCGATTCGCAACGCTTCAATATCCGACATCACCTCACCTTGAACAGCTAGGCGCGTGATTGCGTCATCTATCGAGACCGTGGGGTGTTCACTCATATAGCTGTGAATCTGAATCTGCATCTCCTTGCCTTCTTGCGTGTCAGCGTTCGGCACTTGCGCCAAAGCACAGGTGGATACAAGAAGTGCTGCGGAGCATCCTAGAACCTTCCGTTTCATGCGACATCTCCTGAGTTTGTAACAAGCTATCGAGGCGTTCACTTGCCTCGATCTGAGAGACTACCATTGTCTCCCCATGCACAACGAGACGGGACGCACAACTGGTGAGCGCTGGTGCTAAAACTTGTAGGGTGATTTTCGGTTTGAGATTTGAATAAAGAGTGTCAGTGCTTGCGAGGCTTAATGCTCATTTGTGGAAGCTCCCTTACCACGACTGTTGAGGGAATGCGTTCGATCTCTGTGTGCAACAATTTGTAGATGATGTGAATGTACTCGCGGCCATAGCAAGCGCCCATGAAGCCAGTGCGGCGCGCATCGCTCGGGACAATCTCAAATTCAATCGAGTCCTCATACAGATCCATTCCCGTTTCCATGTTGTACAAGATGGCCTTGACCATGGTTGCCGGGCGGTATGTGGTGTCTTGGTACATCGCATTGAACACGGGCAGCAATACTTGGAGTACAGATAGGTTGCGTTCGCTTGCTTCTGCTGCGGCGTCGCTCATCGTTGCGGCATTTAAAAAGCACACGAAGACGAAATATGCTGGCGTCGGGGTGTTGCTGTCTTTGTACGTAATGTGGATGGTGTAGACGGGCCTGTAGTCGTGCAGTTCAGGCTGCTTCGATCGCGCTTTGTTTTCGATGATCTTTGTGAATCTGTGTTTCATGATCTGTGCTAAGTCCTATTCGCGTTGGCTTCGTGAATTGAATGGGTGGCTGGTGATCATTCCGACTTCTCACTTGCCGTTTGAACGATGAGCTTCGTGATGTCGATAACGCCGTCCTCACCCAATAAGCTGCGTCTAAAATTCAGAATGTGCGCATTTGTGTGGGAGCGGTAGCGACCAAATTGCACCACCAAGTCCAGCGGAATGAGCGCCGCGTGCTCAACATTCAGAGTGCTGTTGTAGACGACGGCGGCAAGTTGGTCAAAAGGGTTGGACGCCAAGTTCCGCAGTGCGCTCAACTGCGTGCTTTTGTTGGTTGCGGTAAGCCGTCGTCCCTTGATTTGATAGCGCGTGCCGTCTTGTCCAACCGCATCGAAACCTGCCTGGGAGCCAGCCGCCAGAGTGGCGTTGAGGGCGCGGGCCACCAGCGTCTCTGTGTAGTCCGCTACGGGGTTGTTGGAAGAACGCACCACCCCTCGTTCCCGAAGCGTTTCCATGACCGTGCAATGGAGTTCCAGCAACTGTCGGTCCGTTAGGTCTTCCATGCTCATTCCACAGTCCTTGTCCAAAAGGCTCAGTGTGCCAACCGCCATCATATCCCTTGGTTGCGTGGCGCTTGCCCACGAAGCCGCTAAACTGGGCCTGTCAAGGAAGGGGGTTCTATGGCTGGTTTCGTGGGGTTCGTGGTTCTGGTGCTTTTGCTCGCGGTCCTGTTCAACGTTGTGGCGTCCAGGGATAGGGTGATCCGTGAACTGCGTGAGCAATCGGGGCAGCAGGGCAGGGACATTGCCGCGTTGAGGCAGGTGTTGGACGCGGTTGCCGATCGCGTGCTTCTGAGCCGCGAACAACGGCGCGTCAAGTGGTTTGACGAACTGCCGCCGTTCTCTCTGGACGACTTCAAGTCACTTGGCGCTGGATCTGAGCGCGAGTTGATCATGGCTTGTGGTAGCAGCGACGACGCGGAGGTCCTGGGCCTGCACTATCGTCACGACCGGCTTGAGTTCCGTAGTGACGGTGAGAAGGACGCGGTTGCGTACGGTGTTGCCCGACCGTGGGCCACGATCGAGGACCGTCCAGTCAAAATCTATCTCAATCAGTACGCGCTCACGTCCAAAATTGTGGGGTTGGGCGAGGACGGTTTCGTGAAGCTTGCTCCGTACCGCGCACGCTTGCCGGAGTGAGGGCACAGATGGACGACGAGATTGATCAGTTGATTGCTCAGTTGGAGCGGGTGAACTCCAAAGACTTCGATTGGAGTTCAGAGGCCCAGTTCCCCAACTTCGTGACTGTAAGGGGAGGCCAGTGCCATTTTTCCAGCCAAGCACTGGTGAGCATTTCCAGGATTGGCCGGATGATTCACAGCAACAGGCGCGCGGTGGACGTGCGGATCGAAGCCACCGAATTGATCAAGATGCTTCGGCCGGTTGTGGCCCATGCCTATGCGGATGGGTTGTTGGAGCGCGGGGACAAAGCGGCAATTCGCAAAGGCAAGCGTGTGTTGCTTGAGCGGCTGGAAGCAAAAATTAAGGAGGCCGCCGATCCCATCACTCACTTCTTCCCGGCGTGGACCACCGGACTTGAGCGGAAAGGGCCTGTCTTCCTTGGGCCGGTCCGTGTTGTGTCTGTATCCGACTGGTTGAAGACCGTTGAAATCTATTCGGGTCTGGATGATGACCCGATTGACCCTTCGTGGAAGCTGGCCGTGCAGGGTGACGCGGCAAGGCCAACTGATGCACGCACCAGCCTTTTGCTCGATGCCGTCGATGAGTCGCTAGGTACATGCAACGCCGTTGTTGCAGTGACGATCGAGGGCTTTGAGCAGGAGTTCTCAAGAAAGCTTGCCCACATCGCGGCGAAGAACTGTCTGGACATCCTCTCGCTGCTTCATGAGACCCCGGATACGTTTGTCACTCAGGGGCTTATTGAAGACCGCTTGCAGCCGCTTGAGACGCGCACGCTCAGCGAGATGGATGGATTTCTCAATATATCCGGGAATACCAGGCTCAGGCCGATGCTTGGCGGATCTCGATTTGGCGATGTTATGGAGCGCGTCAGTGAACTGAGCGCGTCCATCTCCCAAGTCGTAGGGGCCGTCTTGACTGCTCCTGATGTGGCTCACCCCCAACTGTGCGCGCGTTGGTCGATGGCGCTGCACTGGTTTGCCGAAGGTTGCCGCGAGCCTGACGACGCGGTTGCTGTCGCGAAGATTGGCGCTTCGTTGGACGTGCTGTCCGGTGGTGATAAAGCGGCCGGCATCCGGCGGACCGTATGCTGTCTACTGGGTTTGGAAAGCGACGCGGTTGTCACGAAGTGGCCCGAGCCAAAGACATTGAAAAAATGGGTCGATGACATCTACGAAAAGGGCCGGTCTCAGATCCTCCACGGCAACCACGTGGACCGGCTTAAGTCCTTTGCGGAAATGCGCCAAGTTGCTCAGCAGTTGTGCGGGATCACCCTTCGGATTTCACTGGAACGCTTGAGTTCCTACGACGGTGAGGATGTGCCAAGAGCGTTCCAATCAATGACCGGCGCACCGGCTGCTTGAGACATTTGGGTTAACCAGGTGTACGCAAGCCGCATACGTGTACGATGGAAGCGTCGGTTCAAGCTTTGAATAATTCATAAGGAGATGGCAGTGCCGCACACCCCCGATATGGATACGCATGTTTCACTGTTCTTGTTGCGGTCGCGCGCGCGAACCGCCGATATCCAACGCCGTTCCATGATGAACCAAACGCTGGACTTGGAACAGGATCTTCTCCACCAACAAGGTGCGCAGATGTGGCGGCGTTGTTTGTTGCGTGAGGGTCCACGCCACGCCGAGGAGATCGTCCAGCTTTGGTGTGTATTGCAGGCCAAGCGGAGTGCATTTGACGAGCTTTCCGGCGATCAGACTGTGGTGGAACAAAAAGTTCAGGAGATGCGCGCGAACGAGAAATTGATGACTCAGATTGACGAATGGGTCTCGGGTGCTGCATTTCACGACATGCTGCGCACAACTCAATTTGATTCTGCCGGTGGTCGTTACCCGCCGCTTTTGCTGCAAGTCACTGATCAACTCAATCAAGGCAAAAAGCGTGTCACGAGCATCTTGAACAACGAGTTGGCGTTTGAAGACACCAGCGACTACATGAGTGCGAACTACCAACTGGAAGCCCAAGCCACGCGCAACCGCGAAACGCTGGTGGCCTATGCCAAGGCTTTGTGGTTCGATCAAGCGGTGTACAGCCGAGCCATCAAAGCCGTAGCGGATGGGGATGCGGATCTGCTGTTGAAATACGACCAGGGTGTCTACGCCGCATACGAGCAGGCGGTGTCACAGCCGTCACTGGGCGACATCATGGTCAAGTCCTTTGCCGCACTGTGCGCACAGACCCCCTACAGCGTGGATTTGTTCAACGCGGGGGAGGCGGGTGTCCAGTCCGACTGAGGTGAAGGCGTTCAGCCGAGCGCGTTAGTATTCCTACTAACCGGGGGTGTAGGATAGCCACCCCCCGTCTCTACCGGCTACGCCCATGGCCCTCGCCAACGCCATCCAAGCCCATCCTGAGCCCGCAGAGGCGCGGTCGCCACTCCTACCGGTCAACGTCACCTGTGGCTTCCCAAGCCCCGCAGAGGACTTCTACGGTGCCGGCGACGGCTTGGACCTCAACCAGCACTGCATCTCCAACCCCGTGGCCACCTTCTTCGCGCAAGCGGACACCGGCACCTCGATGGTGGGCTTTGGGATCCAGCCTGGGGACACCCTGATTGTCGATCGCTCGCGCACGCCCAGGAGCGGGGACATCGTGATGGTGAACTGGGAAGGCGGGTTCACGGTGAAGAAGTTGGTTCAGCGGCGGGGCCAATTTGAATTGCATTCGTCCGCAGACGACATCCCACCCATCATTGTCCCGCCCGAAATCGAATTGGATGTGTGGGGCGTGGTCACGTGGTCGTTCACTCGACACGCTTGACAATGTTGGCTTCTGTGTTTGCTTGAATGTATTCAATGCAAATAGGAGGTTCAACGTGGGCTTAGATTTACAAAAAATATCAGCAGCAAATTGCAAGGATGACTTAAAGGTTGCTCCGATACCTGCTTTGGTGCGGGAGTACATCCGCAGCACCATGGCTGCTGAGGAGGACGTGCATGTTTTGGTTGTGCGCGACGAGAAATGTGTGTTCGTGCAATGCCCAATCTCTAAGCAAATGCGATTGGTGCGGGACGTACTGGTAAACACAACCGAACAGATCGAACAGTTGATCGCCGAACGGACCGCCGCCAACATCGCCCAGGCCCTTATGAACGAAGGTCTTGTGCCAAGCGAAGACGCCCCTAAGCCCAAAAGAAGGATGTGATGTCTGTTGCTCAACCATTGATTGGCTTGGTGGATGGGAACAACTTTTACTGTTCCGTCGAACGCGTGTTCGATCCAAAGTTGCGCGGCGTTCCTGTCGTTGTGATGTCCAACAACGATGGGTGCGCCATTGCCCGCAGTGAGGAAGCTAAAGCGCTGGGTGTGACCATGGGGCAACCCATCCATCAAATCCCCGCGCACATCCGCAAGCAAATCGCGTTTCGCTCACCCAATTTTGCACTGTACGGCGATATCTCTGGACGCATTGCCACGATCTTGACGGACCTGTTCTCACAGGTTGAGGTGTACTCGATCGATGAGAGCTTCGTGTCCTTTGATGGGATCCGCGCCCAGGAGCGGCGCAGGGTTGCCATTGAAGCCCGCGCACGGATCCTGCAATGGGTGGGGGTGCCCTGTTGTGTGGGGATTGGGCCCACGAAGACGCTGGCAAAAATGGCGAACAAGATAGCCAAGCGCACGCCGCAGGGTGTCTGGAACGTTCGCCGCAAAGACCTGGGCGACTTCCCCATCGGTGATGTGTGGGGCGTTGGGAGGAAGTTTGCCGCGCGCCTGACGGCCGAGGGGATCCACACGGCTGCGGATCTTGTTGCCGCCGATCCACGGACCATCCAAGACCGTTACGGGGTGGTGCTGGTCCGCACTCAAACCGAACTCAACGGCGTGCGGTGCGCTGAGCTGCAGGACGCGGAGCCCGAGCGCCAACAGATCGTTGTGTCGCGTTCGTTTGGCGCGGAGATCCACACGCACGACGACCTGGCGCAAGCGGTGGCAACCTTCGCCCAACGAGCTGCAGAGAAGTTGCGCGCCCGCCAACTCAAGGCGCATGGCGTGTGGGTCTTCTTCCACACCAACCCGTTTGGGAACGCACCGCAGTACCACCCCTCCCGCACGGTGCGTTTGGTTGCGCCGACATCCGACACGCGCGTGATTTTAGAAGCGGTGCAGGTCGCCACAGCGGCGATGTACCGCCCCAATGTCGCGTGGAAGAAGGCCGGGGTGGGGCTGGTGGATCTGAGCGCCCAACACATCCAGCAAGCAGACCTGTTTGCCCCAGTGCGCAACCCGAAGTCCGAGGCATTGATGAAGGTTCTGGACGCAGCCAACCTCAAATTTGGGAGGGGCAGCATGTCATTCGCATCGTCCAGCACAGCGCCGGACAGCAGCCCAGCTTGGGCCATGCGTCAACAGTATCTATCAGCGGCCTACACCACCCGCTGGGATGAGATACTGGTGGCCAGGTAGGGCTGCACCATGCGTGGCTTGGGATGGCCGGCTCACAGATGCAATGGCGGGTTTCAATAAGGGGGCTGTAATGAAATGGATGTTCGGTATGGCATCAATTGCCGTATGTGCCAATCTGTGGGCGAGCACGCCCCAATTGTCCGCGCCATGTGTGCTGACGTTGGGGGAGAGGGTGGCAATACATTCCACGCGGGATGTCGCGTCAGTGCTCACGCCGGCACCCGTCAAAGACGAATTTCAAACGTCGGCCCAGCATGCTGCGAGCGGCGTAGCGTTTCTCAAGACTCTCCCCGAGCCGCTCCAGGCTGGTCAGTTGTGTGTGTCCCCGATTGCCAACCCGAAGCTCTTCGACTATGACGCCGATGCACAAATTCTGTGGGCCAATGTCGAGGATGCCTCCGGAACGCGGATATTTTGGTCCAACGTTGGACGGGTCACTGTGCGGGATGTTGTATCAGATGAGTGGGATCAGGTTGTGACCGATCGTGTCATGACGAACGCATTGGGTGTCAGCGTGGACGGTATCAACTCCACAAGCAAGTACGCTTCGGTTGGCTTTACATCAGACCAAATGAGTGATTTCCACAAGACGCTGGCATACCACCGTTTCAAAAGTTCATTTCCATCCCGTGCTCTGTCGATTTCAATGGCGCCAGATGTGGCCCGTGATGTGAAGTCGCACGCGGCAATCGTGTATCAGTATCGGCTGAGGGATCCTTATGTTGCGCGTGGTGCGGATGTCCGTGCTGCAACAATTGATTCACCCGTGAGTTATGCAGTTGAAAAGGTTGTGGTGATGGCTGAACTTGTGGCTGTTGGCGTGATAGATCTTCGGGATGGATCGGTTTTGGCGGTTAAAGAAATGACGGTGAACTGAGATGGTTGGCCGTCCTTAATTATGAAGTCAGTTATTGCCCGACTCATTGAGGTGAGATCCAGTGGGTGCGCGGCTGGATCACTTGACTAAAAGGAATACGATGAAACGGATCTTCGCGCTTGTCAGCATTTCAATTTTGGGAGCCTGCGATCAGTCGGCCCCGCCGTCTACGTCTCCCGTTCCACAGCCTGCCGTTACAGAGTCTGCCCCTGTGGTAGAAGCGGAACCAGCAGAAGAGCCTGCGCCCGAGGCGTCAGCTTCTGTTGACGTGTCCGACCTCTCCGAAGTGGTCCAAGATCTGTACCGGCAGATGAAAGAGAAGAAGGTGCTGCAAGATAAGTTGTGGGCGGCCGCAGTCGCAATCAACGACTACAACCATGTTGGGACGTACTACAACGAGTACCACATGCCCGAGCATTCATGTTATGTGCTTGGGCGGTTGCTCAAGCAGGATAAATACATTGCTGGAACCGTGATGACGTACGATCCAGATTACGTCACGGCCACGACTGACAACGCCCAAGACCTGCGCGTTATGGCTGTCTCGCTGAGCAACTTTAACAGCGTGGCAAACGCCATCATCGGAGAGTCTCACGATGAGCGCGTGATCGAATGGAACTTGGACTGCGTAGGTAAATTTGGCATACCGAGAGAGGCATCAATCGAGCAAGTAGGACAGTCGTCGTTCTACGTGATTAAAGCCGAGGGCCGAGTTCTGCAAGTCTTGGGCGATATCGAAAAAGGCTTCGCACAAAAAGTAGTTGACGCGGTTGAGGCCAACCCAGATGTTGAGCAAGTTGCTTTGGGGAGCGGAGGTGGATATGTGCTTGAAGCAATTGCGGCCGGGCGGTACATCCGCAGCAAGGGGTTGGACACATCATTGTGGAACAACTGCTATTCCGCATGCCCATTGGTCTTTATGGGCGGCGTGGGCCGAGTCAACTGGTCACCATACGGAGACTTGGGCTTTCATCAGGTCGCCGATGAAAACGGAACGGCTGTGCCGGTGGGGCATCCGATATACCAGGCAATCTTCGACTATACGTCAGAGATGGGCGTTGATCCCGCATATGTTCTCAAGCGCATGTGGAGTTCGCCGCCGTCTGGTATGACGATGGTTGAAGGGCAGGAGGATGAGTTGTGTGATGCGCGAATTATCACCTGGGTTCAGCGCGGCTGTTCTAAGCCTAATTGATAGAGATTAAGGGGAATTGTTCTTGAGTGCCTTTCAACGCAACTGTATGGTTCTTTTCATCGTGATTTTCGCGCTCATGCAAACCGCCATTGCGTCCGACGTTCCGCCCGAAGACTCTGAGAATTGGCCGGTGAATTCCGCGTGGGTGAAGGAGTTGCCCGCGCTTGATCAGCAAATTGTCTTGGTGTCACTGGGGCTTGGGATGTCAACCCATGTCGATACGAAGTTGATCCCCGCGATCAAAAGCAAGAGCGACATGCAATGGGTGTGGAAGGTGGCGGGCACGTCCAATGTCATGCTGGCAGGGCTGGCAACGCGCAGTGAGGCATTGCGCGCAATATTTGATGAACGATCCAAGGTCTATCTTGAAGTCATCAATGGCCGCATTGGGGCGGACGAGTTTGAGCGAAAAATGGCACTGATCAACATCAAGATCGAGAAGGCCACTGCCAGTATCACGCCGCAGCAAATTGCCCAGGTCCGCAGCCAGTACCGCAGCCGATTGCGCAGCACCGAAACGGCTTTGATTGCGTTTGCGAAGCTCAGTGCAAAGTGATTGAAGAGGTGGGGTTACGCCAGATTTTAAGTTGATGCAATTTGTGTCAACCAATGTTAAGTATTGACAATATTGACTTCCCTGTTTGACTGAAATGAATTCAGTTAGCAAGGAGGTTGTATGATTTTAAAAATTAGAAATTATTTCGCACTTAAGGTCGCTGCGAGCATCGCTGCTGTATCTGTCATTGTTGGCATTGGTGTACTCGCTATTGGTGAAATGTATGCATTCTATAAGCGCAATTATGGAGTTGTGGACGGCGATGGCGGTCCTTGGTTCTTGGCATTTGTGGCAATGGTATTTTGGGCGGGCTTGGGCGGGTGGGTGGTCCAGAACGCTTTAAGCGCTTGGCGTGGTGCACGGGAAGAGATTGACCGACTTGAAGCAATTAAGGTGCGCCCGAGCTATTGGAACGTCATGCAAGCGCTGCGCACGCGGAAGCTTTACAATCGTATTAAAGAAGCAGAACTTTCCGTGTCTTTTTTAGAATTGCCGGTCCTTTCGGTTGTGGCAAGTTTGCTCAGTGGCGCGGACCCCAATTCTGTGTGCAAAGGTCGCCCAATTATTTTCCATGTCAGCAATGCAAAGCACGCCAAATGGTTGGCTTGGGCGGGGGCAGACGTGAACGTCATCTGTGATCGTCGCGAAGGAACAGGCGTTCTGATCGAGCCCGTGAAATACGACAATTTGGCATTGGTTCAAGAGTGGTTGATTGCAGGGGCAAATCCAAACGCCAAGGACAACGATGGATGCACGCCTTTGTTTTACGCCCGATCGGCTGAGATGGAGCGCTTGCTTCTAATTCATGGCGCAGACCCAACAGTTCGCGACAAAAAGGGAAATCTCGCCCAGGAGAGCAAGTGGAGTATAAAAAATCAGGACTGCCACGCCGACTTGATCGCCGCCGCTGAGGAGATCAATGAAATGAAGAAAGAATTGCTGATTGATTGAACATGGCGTACTGGTCCACTGGCATCTCTATTTACATTTAGGAGGTGCCAGGGACTGCTGTGACATGGGTGTAAAATAAAAAAAGCCCGCCGAAGCGGGCAAAAGCAGAATTTTATGGTGTTCCATCATTCAAATTTGCAGGCGAACGTGTCCAGTTCCTCTGGGTACATCGGTAATTCGGTTGCAGGTTCGGCCTTTTTCTCAGCCAGAACCTCCTTAGTGATACGACTCGTGTTCTTGTAGTTCCGCTTGGTGTAAGCCGGCTTCGTCTTATTAGCTTCGTGATACTTGACGAGCTTCCGGACGAAGGGCCCATCAAACTCTTCATCGTCAAGCAGCAGCGCAATTGCGTCGGGACTTGCGCCCTCTTTAACGTTTTCAACGATGCGATTAGTTGAGTGCATCATGCGCATGTCGATATCGTGGATCTTTCTGGCCATATCTATACTCACTTGTCGGAGCGGCGAGGGAAGATATAGGCAAAAAATTCTGCGGATGACAAGCCTCGGCGTGCCGTTAGATGAACGGTCCGGAGACTTGTGCCACGTGCGCATCGCGAACAACTACTAAGTTTGGTGGTGAGTGCGCGCTGTGAACCCAAGCGGCAGGGTTAAGGGCGTTCCTGAACCAGTGTGCAATTTTTCAGCATCGGCGTACCGGAGACGTGCCCGTTGCCTAGGCAATCGAGGGTGATTGGCTGTCCAGTGCGCAAACCGGCCAGTTCTTCCTTGCGCGCCGCGTCCAGTACGGCCACGGGCCGGTCGTGAATCCCCGTGCCTTCGAGCGCCAGCAGTGGTGAGCGCCGGTACAGCGCAGGCTCCTCGGCAACCACCCCGGTGATCCTGAGCCTTACGGCCTTGTAGCGCTTGTCGGCATCCTCAGCGTTGCGGGCGTAGGCGGCGACAAGCACCTTGGCGTCCACAGGGGCCGGCTGTGAAAAATTACCGGCTACGGCCATGATCAAAGCGGTCGAAATTAGGTTCATGACGGTGTGTAATGGAGGCTAGGAAGCCATGCTACGCGCAGACGTTCGGAGAACGCATTGACCACGATAATTTTGACCCGTGAGGAGATGTTTTGGCTTGCCAACCAACTGTCTGATAAGGCGGTTGAGGGCGCGATTGCGTCCAGGCAGATCGACCAATTGGGCGCGCTTGTCGACGCCGCAGGTGAAACCAAAGACCTTGATTTGTTGTTACGTTGTATCGCGGTCATTGGCATTTGTGGGGAATTGGACGACAAGCGGCATGGGTGCATGCTGCACTACTACCACGCCAACGCCTTGGAGTGGCTGTACAAACAGCGGCATACGGATGAGAACGCGCTGTCATGGATTCAGCCGGAGAACACAGGGCAGATCTATCAATTGCGCTCAGCCATAGCGCATGAGGGCTTCGCGAAGCTTCCTGATGATTTCCGCGCACAGATCCACTCCAACTTGGGCAACGCATTTAACAAGACAGGTCGAATACATGACGCCTTAGAGCATTGGCGCAAAGCGTTAGAACTGGACCCTATGCTTGCGATGGCCCAAGGCAATATGGCGTGCGCGTTGTTCTACTATGCTGGCAACCTGTATGACTTAGGTCATCGGGAGTGGGTCAACATCGAAGGTCGCGAGCAACTGCGCAAGGCGGTTGCCATCGGCACTCATGGTGCAACGTTCACTGAAGCGGCCGAGCGCTTTCGTCGGATTCTGGTCGATGTAGAATTGGCCTTTCATCAGTGCAGATTTGACCAGCACCCTGACCGTGATTGGATGGAAGAATTCTCATTGGGCCGCAGTGCCCAGGAGAAGCGCTATCGGCAATGGTGCTTGAAGAACAGGTTGTTTCTCAATCCAATGAACGACGCGTACACCAAGTCGGTGGCTGCGACGGACTGCCTATCTCTCCCCACACACCGTGCCGATGGGGTAGGGATCTCCTATCTGGCGGCGTTCAACCAACTCAAGCAGGAATACATCTACGCACGATGGTGCTTGTTCGTTGGGCTGGATGACCAGAAGGCGCATATGGCCGACCGTGATGTTCTCTTGTCATGCAACGCCGATAGTGCGCGCTACAGCATTGCCATTGAGCAGGTAAAAACTGCCTATCGTGCGGCGTACTCTCTGTTGGACAAGGTGGCGTACTTTGTGCGTGACCGGTGGGAGATTGGTGCGAAGCGCAAATCGGCTGACTTCGCTCGACTGTGGCGGACTGAAGCCAAGAAGAATGTTGCGTCAGTCATTCGACCAGAATTTGAAAGCAGCCAAAATATTTGGTTGCGCGCGTTGTACAGCTTGTCCGAGGACATCTTCAACGAAGATGTTAGGAGTAACGCATCTCCGGACGCTCAAGAACTTCACGTCGTGCGCAACGCTCTAGAGCATCGGTTCTTCAAGATAGTTTGGTCCCGTTCCGAATGCGATGAGGCGTCGATGCATCATGATCGTCTGTCTGAGCAAATGACGCTGGACGAGTTCCAAGGCAAAGCCAAGCGTGTCCTGACAATGGCGCGTTCTGCAATCGTGTATCTTTGCCTTGCAATGCATCGTGCAGAAGTTCAGTGCGTCGAAAAAAATAGCGCCCGGTCCGTGTCGTTTGAAGTGGATCACATACCTGACAGGCTTAAAGGTTAACTGCTGGTATCCTCTTTTCAGTGTTAGAACAAATCTACAGGGGGAATTGTGAAAAGGATCTTTGCTTTTGCAGCGCTTTTGGCCTGGGAAAGCCTGTCGGCTGCGCCATTGCCGCTCACCACTCCGTGCACATTGGAAGAGGGCGCAACCCTCCCAACCAATTTTGCCGGGCACGACATGGTGGCGGTCTACAACGCCTTGAAGTCGATACCAGCCAAAGACGAGTTTGAGACTGCTGCGGATCACGCAACGCGTGTCAAAAGTTCTGTCGCTGCGCTCCCAGCGGCAATTGCCACGGGACAACTGTGCGCGGGCAGCATGGTGATCAACCCATTGGTTGACTCGTGGAAGTACAACGCTGAGAAACGCCAGTACGAGGGAACTGATCTGTACATCCAGATGCATCGTGTCAGTGGCTACTACGCACCGATCTACGGCAAAGAGACGAGGCGCCGCGAAAGTTCGTACATGGGAACCAACGCCTACGGTGTGACCGCGCGCGTCCCAAAGGTTGAGCGAACAACCTACCAAGTTGCACTGCCACGCAACGC
The DNA here is from genome assembly GCF_029841665.1 of Stenotrophomonas sp. GD03819. Lineage (NCBI taxonomy): Bacteria > Pseudomonadati > Pseudomonadota > Gammaproteobacteria > Lysobacterales > Lysobacteraceae > Stenotrophomonas > Stenotrophomonas sp. GD03819. The sequence goes on along the minus strand of NZ_JAOCEW010000008.1, from coordinate 76,271 downwards.
GCTCACCGATGCCGCGTCTGACGTTCCTGGCTTGACAGTGGACAAAGAGTCGATTGTGGCCATTCTTCCTATGGAGCCTGCCGATGCGCGCGCGCATAAAGGCCGCCTTACGGAGATCTACCAGTACGCAGTTGTTCCGCCCCTCATTTCGCAGGACACCGAGCGGGAATATCCGACCTTTGATCTTCCGACGCACTACGAGAACGAGCAGCACTTCATTGAAGGGCGCTTGATAAAAATTGCCGTGGTTGATGTCAAGACCGGCACCATCCTCAAGGTGTACGAACTGGGGAACGATCAGTGACATTCAAGCTTGTGGACGTGGAAGAATTGGTTGCACAGGCCAAGATGTCCGGCGTGAGCAAGATCAGCGTGGATGTCCCCTTGCTTGCGTCCTACTCCCAAGACGCGTGCGTGACGCAAACGCAGTGGATGGCCGGCCCCCACTCCAACAAGAATTACGCTTGGCTGCACGTGGACGCGGAGGGCGTGCCGTTCTACGCCGGCTACGGTCGTGGGGCGTTCGCGTGGCAGAAGAACGGTGGCGTAGCCTGGGAATGGTTTGTTCGTGAGCGGCTGGGCGGTGAGTACCGCGTCGTTGTCCTGGCGGTCGGAATGTCCGATGCGCACGCCCAGAGCATCTTTGAACAGATGCTAGAGATGTACAACAAAAGGCTGCTCAATCAAACAAGCTTCCATCGTGGGATGGACTACGCCGCACTCAAAGAAGAGAACGACAAGGAGACGGCTATTCGCCCGTACTACGTTGCGGTCCGCAGCAAAAAGCCAGCTGCAGTTATCTTTGAAGCCGCTTTGACGGCTCAAAAATTGCAATACGACCTCAACCCCTACCGCACAGAAACGGGTCGATTTGGTGAAGTGTTGCGGGACATGGACGCGTACCAGCCAATCAACACATCGTTCATTACGTACATTGTGGAGTGGTACATGGGGCAGGGAGACATTGAGGCGGCACGGGAGGCACTGGCCGAATTCAAGCGGCGCGCCCCCGGCACAACAGACATGAAAGAATTACGCGGTTGGATAAGCTTGTCGGACGCGGGCGCTTCTACCGGCGTCCTAGCTGGCTTGACCAGTAGCGCTATGTATCATTCCATGGGGGGACGGCGCCGGCGCGTGGACTCTGGATGCAGCCAGCCACTTGCCACCTCATCCACAATTCGGTAAGCGTTCTTCTGGCGCTCTACGTCGGAGTTGATTGCGTTCTTTTCATTTGCTCTGAACTGTTCAAAGTCGCGCTCAATATCTTGACCTTCACCAGTTCCAGCCCACTTCTGGCCCAACTGCCGTGCGGCGGCTGTGCAGCACGAGCGGTCAACCAAGATGTCTGCCGCCAAGTCACGCATCACGTCATGACGAGCTTGCATTTGCACCAGCTGTGACCGAAGTTTGGCGATTTCGCGCTGGGCTTCTTGCAATTTCTGGATGTTGTCCAGGTCGTTTCGAGCCTTCAGCCTCTTGAGCTTTTCGTCCTGCTGATCGTTCTTGATCATCATCACAGCGGTTACGCCCGCGCTGCGTTGGACTTCATCAGCAAGCAGATTTTGTGTGTCGGCGCCGCTTGAAACAATCACGTCGCCAGTTTGTTTGATGTAGCTCATGATGCCCCCTTTGATGTGGATAAGCTGACTCTTTACACCAGCAATCATGATTTGGCAAGGGTTATAAAAGATAAGGCCGGTGCGTGCACCGGCCCTCTCTCATCTGTCGCGGCCACCAAATTTTGAAAGTAATTTCAGAATAATTCTCAACTTGGAGTTTGGGGTGTGGCTTAAAATTGCAATAATTACGACGGTAGTTATATAGATATCCATTGTTTTTCCTTGTATTGGGATATGGCATATTCATCTCTGAATTGCGCGGAAGGAATTCTACACTCCGCGTTATAATTAACAATAGGTGTCCGCAGCCGTCTGCTTATGAGGGTCTAAATCAAATTAAAATCAGGCATTGTATGGGTAGGCTTAACGCCAGTGAATGAATAAAAACGGGGTTGGTGTATGACATCGCACAAGACGTATATTGGTTCCAAGAGCATTTATCACATCTGCGACGCTCGTGCCGCTGCTGAAATGATCATCACGGGGTCATACAGGTCGGACAAGATCGGTTACGACGGAGGGATGAACTTCTGCGGCGTGCTTGGGCCAGTCGGCAACACATGTCCCAAGGGGCGTGGCGCCAGGCTGCATTGCAAATGGGAAGGGTTTATCAGTGTGCCCCTGCCGTACGAAGCGCATCACTATTCGACGCCAAACGTGCTGTACGACTTCAATGGGTCCGGTAATCATCATCAAAACAACGATCCTCGATGGTTCTTGCCATACGATTCAACCATTGTCATCACGAGTTTGGAGTGTGAGCCTGAACGCTTAGAGGAATACTACTTAGAGCAATCGGGGCGTGTCAGATCTTGGATCTATCGTTTGGCGTCGCCTCAAAAGAGGTTGGACTACCTTAAATCCTTTCATGAGTATCTAAACGAGCAGTGCAAGGGTGGCGGCAAAAAGTTAAAGATTGAAAAAGGATCCCCAACGTTTAGCAACGGCGGGGAGTTCTTTGGTCGGCGACTGGTCGGACGAAATTTGTAGGGGACTTGTCGGGACGCGGACCAAAGCACCAGCGGCCTGCTAAACAAAAAACAAGCAATTCGCGGAAGGGCAGGCTGCGTTTCGCAAATTTAACTTGGATCAGTAGGATGAAAAGTGCGAGCGCAGGAGCATGCGCGATGAACTAGGAGCCATGCGGCCAATTTCAATGCCCGCTCGGATCTGCGTGAACTCATTGAAGCCTACAAGTAGCGAGGTGTCATCTGGGCCCAAATGGGTCCCGGTTCTGGGATTTCGACGCGTAAAAGGACGATGTAGGAAGCTTGGCAATTGAAATTCTATACGATATGATCGAATTGCCACTAGCGGCCCTACAGACGAATTGCTGAGATGACCGATAAATCTTTGAGTTGGAAAGAAGCCCAGGCGCTGGAAGAGAAGCTCGCTAAGGAATTGGCGGCACTGGAAGAAAAGCAGGCTGCGGATCGTCAGCGCATCCAAGAAGCTCGCCGCGCGTCGGCGGGAGACGCACTGAATGAAGCACTTGATACCCTCTCCAACATTGCTGAGTACCTGACCGATGCACAGAAGGCGCAGGTGAGCAATCTGTTTGGCTCGGCCAAGAAGGGTGGTAAGTCTGCTGGTTCCAAGCCGCGCAATACTGTTCCGAAGGAATTGCGTGCCCATAACCGTTTCTTGCACGACGGCAAGAAGACGCCGTTCTACTACGGTGGCAAAGGTCCGAAGCCGGACATCCTTAAGCAGTTTGAAGCCAGCGATGCTGGTGTGAAGCTGATCAAGGACAACAAGCCGACGTACGGCGATCTGTAATAATCACACCAAGCCCATTAAGCCCGCGCAAGCGGGCTTTTTTTTTGAGCTTGACAATGTTGGACTCCCTGTTTCGCTAGATGTATTCAATGCAAAACAGGAGTGGGGATATGGACGATGTGATTAACGGGATGTGCGATCAAGAAGTTGCTGTGCACCTTGAACAACTGGTTAGCGAACAACGGTTCGATGAGTTGGCGCAAGCGGTCGCAAGGCTTTCCATTGCGGATGAGCGCCAACCATATCGCTCACTGCAAGGTGTCCTGGGAGAAGCAAGGAGCGTGGCCGTGGTGCAGGCGTGTTTGGACGCCGGTGCCGATCCCAACCCAACAGACAACATACCACCGTTTTACTCAGTTCCTAGCGAAGAAGCGGCAGCCTACCTGGAACCCTTGACCAAGTTGCTGGACCACGACGGACGCAAGCGGCTGTTGAGATCCTTGGATTTGGGGACGGATATGCTCGGCAATCCGGTTGATGATGAACAGGTTGATCAAGCGTTTCTAATACACACGGGCAACGCACTGGCCGTGCGGCAAATTGCATCAAGCCAGAAGCCGGGGCATCCCTGTGCAATCCAGTCCTACAAGGACTGGATCTTTGATGCAAAATCCGTAGGCCATGCGCGGGCCTATGTGGAGTTGGGTGCCGATCCATTCAAGATCTTTGAAGGTGGTGAGACCACTTTATTTTTTACCCCGTTAGCCGAGGTGGCCGAATACCTGTGCGGGTTGGGTGTGGACCCTAAGCACGTTGCGCACGATGGAAGCACTGCGCTGCACTTCGCATACGACAGCGGCAAGGTTGAGGTGTTGGTGCGCTACGGAGCGGATCCCAATGCGCGCAACAACGATGGCAACGCTCCGCTTCATACGTACCACGGCCCCGAAATAGTCTCCGCACTGATCAACGCTGGGGCGGATGTGCGGGCGCGTGGACGAGGGCAAGCCACTCCACTGCAACGCTCCTTGCCCGTAGAAACAGTTGCGCTGTTGCTTGCGGCCGGGGCGGATCCGAGCGCGGAGGACGAGATTGGCAGCACACCGTTGTTCTTCACCCACCCCAGGCATCCCGAAGTCATCCGCTTGTTGGTGGACGCGGGCGCGGACATCAACGCCACCAATCAACTGGGCCGAGGGGCGATTGATTGCATGTGGCGGTGCGATCCAAGCGTGGTACGGCCAATGCTCGATGCCGGGTATGACCCCGCAACGAAAGCACTGATGGATGACGACAAAACATTGCTTCACCACCTGTTGGAGTTCAGCGCTGACTATCAATTGGTTCACCGCGTTATCGACCTGGGCGTGGATGTCAACGCGCAAGACGGACGTGGTGACACCCCTCTCCATGTGCTGGCGCGAATTGAGGGCTATTCCAAGCGCTTGAATTGGCTCATTCAACGGAAGGCGGATCCATTTGTGCGCAACCACGTTGGCAAGTTGCCAGTGGATGCAGCCCCGTGCGACAAGGGAAAAGACATACTCAACGCGTACATGTCCCGCCTGCAAAAAAATAAAATCATGCGTTCGATTGGACACAAGATGTCCGCGCCTGAACCCACGCGTCGGCGGATGTGAGTCACCATATCCACAAACATCAATGAGCCCGCGAAAGCGGGCTTTATTGTTGAGCTTGACTAGGACGTTCGATTTGCTTTGTTGGATATCACCATCACAAAGCAAAGGAGTTCTATGGGCGTGGGCTATGAAGTTTCAGCAAACACCACCACCACGTGGTTGACACCAAGAAACATTATCGAGCAGTTGGGTCCATTCGATCTGGATCCGTGCACACCGGAACAGGGGATGCCATGGGCAACAGCCACGGTGATGCTCAAGCCAAGCGACGACGGATTAACAACCGCGTGGCCTCAACAATCCTTTGTTTGGATGAACCCGCCGTATGGGCGTGGGCAAGACCTATGGATGAAGAAAATGGCCGAGCATGGGAACGGTCTTGCGCTTGTGCTGGCGCGCATGGAGGTTCAATGGATGCATGAGTTCATCCTGGAACACCCATCCGTACATTCCATCCTACTGCCCAAAGGCCGCCTTCGTTACTGTAAGCCCGATGGCGTTCAAGGCGACCCAGCGACGGCCGGCTCTCTGTTAATTGCTTATGGTGAACGTGCAGATAAACAGCTGCGAAAAATACACGGCTCAACGGTGCACGGTAAGTTGATCGATTTAAAGCGATAGATGCCCTGTTCGTTTGGTTTGCAGCTATGTTGCACGCGATGATCAAGCACGCACTGCCCCTTTTTGATGTGGCGGCGTGATATTGAGTGTCTAGGGACATCGGAATTGAACGTCAGCTTGACATTATTGGCTTCTGTGTTTGCTTGAGACATCAGCCATTTTTTAAGGAGTAGACATGAACACAGAAGCAAAACTTACCGATAGTCAAATAACAACCGGTTTCTTGGGAATGCTGTCTGCTGTGTCGTGCTTTATGGCACTGATTGCCGCTGTCGTGAACGTATTTGCATACCGGCAATCCCTGGATCAACTGGCGTTGGTGCTGACTGTCGTCGTTATGTTCACACCCAACGTATTTCACGTTATCGCCAGAACATTCACCAAAAACATGTTGGCTTTGCACGTGGCCGATTGGTTCCGTGCCGTGCTCTTCGCCGGCACCTTCGCTTCTTTGGGTTACAACTGCATGGTTGTAGGAGAGTTTGGCCAGTGGTTCCTGTTTGCAACTTTTTCTCTCTCAATAGCCTTGTACAACATCGCAATGAAAAGAGTTCGGAAGGATCACGAAATGTAAAAAAACCCGCGCAAGCGGGTTTATTTCAGCTTGACAAATTGAAGGATTGTGTTTTTTTTGGTGGTATAAAATAGCGAAGTGGGGGGGGTAAATGGATCAGTACGAATTCAATAACATTATCGAAAAGTGCGCGGATTTGACTTTGGCCTATCAAGTCTCAAATGTACACAATGATTGGCGTCAATATTCAGAGCAGTTGGATGAATTTAGGGGGCTTCTCAATGAGTTGGATGACATATCGCAGCCCAACGAGCAGGGGTACACACTGATCCACGTTGCGGCCATGGAGGGGCACACGCACGCGCTAAGCGAACTCATGAAGGCCGGGGCCGATATCAACAACCCGCACGCACTCACTGGGGCAACACCATTGCACACGGCAATCTTTGAGAACCGCAACGCGGCTGTGGTGGAGTTGATTGATCGCGGCGCCGATGTCAACGCAACAGACAAGATGGGGCACAACGCCCTGCATCTTGCGGCCTCATACGACAACAAGGCCGTTGCTTTGTTGATCCTGCAACGTGGTGGGGACGCTACGGCTCAGAACAAAGATGGGGACATACCCGCCAACCTGGCTATGCGCCCTGAGTTGAATGAGACATTGAACAAAGCACACGCCCAACAGCAACGCGGCAAGATCGCCGACGCTATTGGCGAAGTCGAAGCAGCGCCAGTCCAAAAGCGACGGATGTAAGCGCGATACGACGTTAGGAATGCCGGCTTTCGCCGGCATTTTTGTTGGACGGAACCATTGGTAAAGAATTTAGCTTGACAATGTTAGTGACCATGTTTAGCCGACCATCTCTACCTACCACAACAAAACACCAGATCAGTACATAATATGGATTGAGCGTGAAAACGTATGGACGGATCTCATCGAACGGGCGCCACTGATCCGTGCGAAACACCAGCGAGAAGTGTTGTCCGAAGCGTTAGCGTTGGAGGAAGCATCCGAGCGCGTGAAGCGCCGCATGTAATTGAAGGGTGGCAAACGAAAAGCCGGCGAACGCCGGCATTCTCAATGAAGATCGTCATTGAGCTTGACTGCAACTTAAAATCTGCTTGAGTAAGGACAACATCATTTGGAGTTGCCTATGCTCAATGTAAACGAAATTAGTCCAGGTATAGTCGTGTATGCCTGCGTTGACACTTTGTATAACGAAGGGGTCCGTACCACCCTTAGAAACACCCACCCTATGCTGTGCATTGATTGCAATGCAACAGAGTCTGAGTGGGTAATTCTCACAAGTATGTTCACTGAGTTGGAAGTGAAATCCCGGTGGAAGCTTGGCCCCGTGAACTGGCTCAAGAAGAAATCTTACATCGATACCGCGCGCAGTTCCCATCGGATACCTAACGACGTAATGCAAAAAGCCTCAGAAATCGGTGAGTCAGACTATTACCACGAACGCTATGAACGCCCCATGGTTCGCCCCGCAGGAGTGGCCGCTATTACCCAAAAGCTGGAAGTTCGCGCGTATCTCAGTGAAAGTGGGACCGTCAAAATCAATGAGTTGTCTGTTGAGGACTTGGAGCGACTGTTGGAAGAGAAGCGCGAAAGTGTGCGACGTTCTGATCTTCTAATCGTGCTTAGTGACATCGCAAAGCAATCCGGTTATGTGCTCACCAGCGCCGAACTAAGACCTCAGTGATGAAGTAAGAAGCCACAATAACCAAGCCGGCGAAAGCCGGCTTTGTTGTAGTGGGAGGAAAAGGGGGCTTCGCACTCATCTGCACGGTTCTGAGTCGCGCCGTGACGCGGAATAGCGATCAAAGACCCACCCGAATTTGATTGGCTGCGTTACAGCGCGACTCGAAGAGCCAAAATTTCATCGTTGGATAAATGTATGTCAAGAAAAGGTCTTGACAATACATTTATCTCTGTTTAGCTGAAACCACAACAAAAAAATAGGAGGTTTCATGCATACATATTATTTCACTTCAACCAACGCACAGTGCGAGGACTGCAATGGGGCGGCCATTCGTTTTGAACATTCCCGATCGTTTGGGAGTTTTGAGATCTTCCATGTCTATCAGCTTGTCGATGGAAATTGGTCTGGTACTCCTCATTCGTTGCTAACTCAAGAGAAGTCATCCGATGCGGTCATTGAAGCATGGGAGCGTTTGGAAGCACGCATGCTGGCAAGTCAATCCGACACCCGTGAGCAAGGGTACGACACCGCATATGCAATATATGCAATGGTAGATGCTGTGCCAATGGACTATGCATTCGCCCTCGCGTTCGGCAAATGGTGAGGAGGTCGCATGAGACATATAAATCAAAAGAATGTTTTAGACACCGATGAGTGGATAGGTGTTGACCTGGAGTTGGAGTTCCATGAGGACGGGTTTGAAGTGCCCACCAACGCGGGCGACGAGGCTGAGATGTATAGGTTTGATAACCTGGAGGATTTCATTGCAACACGCGCGGCTATGGCCCTGGGTTATCAATCGGCATGCTTGTTGGATGTACAGTGACCACAGCAACAACACGATCTAAAGAGGCCCGCTTTCGCGGGCTTTTTTATGGGAAAGGAACGGGGATGGCTCCGCACTTGTGGACCAACTAAAAGTACGGCTGGGAAATAAATGTAAAGAAAAGTTCTTGACAATACCCAAAACTCTGCTTAGCTAAATACATAACAACAACAAAGGAGTGGGTATGGAAAATATATTTGAACTGTTAAACGAACAAGGTGTTGTTCAGATCCACGACGTGTGCCAGGTCTGGACCCGTGCCGCTGTCATCCAAGAGGTGATCTTGCGCAGCAAGGTGAACGAGGAAGACTTCTTTGCCTGCGGCAACCACGGCGACTACAGCGCCGAATACTACTTCACGTTCAACTGGTGCGACGCCACTGCAATCACTCGGGACTACGTGCTTGAGCTGGTGGCGATCAGCGAACAGTTGATGGCTCAGGAAGCGAACCAAAGCCGTGAGGAGGTGGAATTATGCGCAGCTTGATCGCTTACATCCTTGCAGCAATGTTGGTTGCCTTGGGAATGGCCACCGTTATGGCACTGACATCACTTGCCACATTGGGTGGCGTCGATATCGGCTCCATCATCGGTTATCACTTGCTGTGTTCGTTTGGGATCGCAATACCTGTACTGATGATGGACTTCGATGAGGAGCAGGCAAAGGTTCCAGTGTTGACGAAATAGAGAACAAAACGAAAGAGAAAAAGGTCGGCATATGCCGGCTTTTTTTGTGCCTGTAATGCATAGAACAAGCAAAACAATTCAATATTAAATCAAAAGTGCTGAACTAATAAGCAAAATTGTGAGATACCTAACATTATTTGCATTTAATGTAAAGAAAAGGTATTGACATGTAAGCGTTTTCATTTACATTGAATACATGCAAAGCAAAACAAAGGAAACAAATATGATTATCGCAACTTTATTTACTGCAACCGTTCTCCACTTCGCATTGTGCCAAGTCGCCGAACGCATCTGCGAAATCTTTTAATCCACTTATCATTTACCAATTAGGAGTCACATTATGGAAAACATCATTAGCGAAACAACCTTAAAAGTAATCGGTGGAACCGTCGTCGCAATCGTTGTGGTCGCCCTGGGCTGGACCCTCTTCAACGGCTTGGTGAGTTCGGTTTCATCCAGCAGCAGCATGTTTGATCGCGCAGAGGCAATCAGCGCTTCCACCGTCAAAGGCCGCTAAGCCTTCCCCCAGTCGGAGAGACACCTTGAACGAGAACACAAAACCGTACGACCGCAGCAACGACAAAGCCAAGCGCGAAGTCAAGCGGTTGATGAAGTTGAAAGACAAATTGAACCGCCGCTAATCCACAACACCTACCCAATTGGAGACACAGCATGAAATCGAACAAAGAACTTTTTAATGCAATCGAAACCGCAAACCTCACAGCGGTTCGCAACATCATCCACTCTATTGCACAACAGGATGGCCGCCTCACGCCTGACGCGGTAACCGCCTTTACCAACTCCCGCCAAGGTGAGATCGATGTGACCCCAGTGCATGTGGCTTGCGGTTATTTCCGCCACGCCGTGAAGCAACGCAACAGCACGTTGGCGGGTGTCTACAACAGCATCATCGAAGCATTGGTGCGCGAAGGGTACGCCTCACTAACCACCGAAATGTTCCGCGAGATCGACCGCCGCAAGGGCTTCAAAGACTCCACCGGCCGCACCATCTTCCAAGAGTTCGCCGATTGCCTCCCTCCGTTCGTGCGGTCCTACGTCAACTCCGTGGACATGAGCACGTTCGACAAGCACCGCCAGGACAACTTCAACGCGCAGTTGGACTTGGCTTGAACCCTCGCAGCACAGCCCCCCAAACTTTAGGAGCACGACTATGAAATTACACTACGCAAACAAACCCGCTCAAAGCACGTTCACCCGCTACGCCTTACGTGCCGCGTTGTACGCAGCCATCGCGTTCAACATTTATGGAGTCTTCTACGTGTTTTGCGTGGAAGAGAACGACCCGATGATCTACGAGCAGACTGTTGTGGCTGCACAACCCATCCAAAAGGCCACCCAGCAGATGCCCGACGTTTACGGGGAGTATCCACTGTCTGGTAGTGGGAACACGATTGACGAGATCAAGGAGTGAGAACTATGAAGACATTACATGCAAAACGAAAATTGAGAGACTTTGAAAAGCGCACACAGATGCAGATCAACACCGTCATGGCGCTCATCTTGGCCGCAGTATCGTTTAGCTTCGGCACGATGATTTAAGGACCCCAACGATGAACACTCAATAGAAAGGCCGTCATGTGACGGCCTTTTTTGTTGTGGCACTTCCGCTTACTTGAGCTGCAGGCGCAACATGGCTTCCACGTTGTCCAGACGCGCCGCCCAATCAACGGGTTGCCCGGCCGCAGCGCGTAGGTCAACCATGTTGGCTTCGTACTGTAGATCCTTCAACCGTTCGTCTTGCTTTTTCTGGTAGTGCCGGCGTGCACGCACGGCTCCGGGGTTGCTGGACAACACCCTGTGTGCCCACGGGGCTTGTATTTCTCCGTACACCCGCCGCTTGCGGTTGAGCTCGATCGTCACGTACGAGCGTGGCCAAAACGAGCGCCAGACCTTGGAGTCCAAGTGGTTGGGCGAACTGGAATGCTTGATCTCTTGAAGCCAGCCGTTCTCCTCGATCAACGCCATTGTCAGAGTGAGAAGAAGGGAGCGATCAACAACGAACAGGTTCAGTCCAATCCGGTCGGCCGCCGCTTTGTGTGCCCCGGATGTGGCCAGGTGGTTAGCCTTGAAGCCAAACCGAAGCATGGCCGCGATCGATCCAATCCGCTCAGCAGAGCCACAACGGTTGTTCATCCCGACGATCACAGAAGTTGGCAGGACGGTGAGGAAGGCGGTGAACCGCTCATTGGGCCAGCGGGCCAGAACGTTGTTTCGGATCAGCGAAATATCGGACTTGGGCGATAGGTGAGTCAGATGATTGCGGGAACGTAGAGCGGCGGCGTCCCGAATGCCGTTGAGCTTGTTCGCCCAGGTGGGCGACAAAGTGGATCCGTTGTCTCGTAACGCAGCGAGGCAGTCCACCGCGCCGTACCGTTGAATGCATGAAATGCACGACGGGATTCGATTGTCCGCCGAGGACTCACCCCCCAAGTGCACAGGAACCGCATGGGTGACACCCCATCCGTTTTTCTTTGTCGCGTTCAGGACTGTTCCGCAGTACGCGCAGACCCCACCGAACTTGTCGAGGATCACGGGTTTTTGGTAGCGCGGAACATTGATCCGTGCCCGCTTGCTGTGACTCAAGATCGAAGAAACCAGTTCGTCCAATGGGTTTGTCATCCCGTCTCCTGTTCTTTAGATCTCTTCATCCAAGCAGAAGATCAATCTTTGTCAAACCTGGGTTGGACTACATCACTTCATCTATGAGTCAGTCAAAAGTACGGCCGGTTCCCTTGCAGCGGTGTGCCGCTGGCCGCTCATCCGGCAATCCAAAATGGTCAGCAGACGTGGGTTGTCACCGAGCTTTGATTGCCCTTTGAACCAGACGACGGACGGCCAGGAGTTGGGGCGATTGGGATTGCTTACGACCTGACGACGCGGCTTGGCGAGCAGACGACCAACAAGACTGGACCAGACGGCAAACATTTCAAGACCAGACGACGAGCGTTTGGAACCAGACGACGGCGGGCTCGGGCGACCGGACGACTCCCCAACGAACATCCACACGAACAGCAGACCCAACCCACAGACGGGCAGACTCGCAGGCAACAACCCGGACAACTAGAGCCAGGTCGAAAGAAAAACCCAACGCTCAGCCAAAGCGGAAGAAGGGCACAGCCCCCGATGGGGGCAGCCGAGAAAGAGCGGAAGAGCAACAAGAAAGAGCTAAAGGCCAACAGCCGAGAAGCGACGAGCCAAGCGAAGAGCGAAAAGGCAAAAGCCAAAAAGAAAAATCAAAAGCTCCAAGCAAAATCAAAAGCACGCGGGGGCCGAAAGTCTAAAGCCGTCGGATAGGGACTGGTCAGAACATATGCACATGTCGCACCTTTGGTGTTCTAACGGCGTGTGCGTAACGCAAAGCAAAAACACATGAAAAGCTTTGCCTGCCAATGCTTTTCAGATGTGCGTGGGCGTGTGTTTTTACACTGGTAGTTAAACGCCCCAAACCCTTATGTTTAGTGGATTTAAGTAATGAGCTTGACAAAAACAGCAAATTTGTTTCAGTAAATTGAAACAAAAAGGAGGAGAAATGAAAAATTTACGTAAACACATAGTTCTGAGCGAGCGGCAAGTTGGTCGAATTGAGCAGCAAATGGCTCAGACAGGTATGACTTTCACCGACTGGATGCGCAACGCAGCCGAGATAAAACTGGGCCGAGTTGAAACAGTCGATGCGATCGAGGAAGCAAAAAACGATTTGCTCCGCACCCAAGAAGAGATGCGTCGCGAAATAGCTGGGCTTCGTCTGTCTCTGATTTCCGACATGAAGAACTTCTTTGAGCTAATCAAGGAGTCCGTTGAGCAGCACGGGGACAGGCACATTGACATTGCCAAAAAACACATCATGGGAATTACAACGGCGTTAGCTCGTTCCGTTGAAGGCGGGTCGGATTTCACCAGCCACCCCTCTGTGAAAACACAACCAGCGTCGAGGGCAGGGCGCGGTAGTGGATCAATGACATTGCCCGAAGAAGATTAAGAAATAAATCCAATAACAACAACAAAGGAGTAAATGTATGAAACAAGCAATTATTGCAGTAGCCGTATCTGTAGCACTTTTGACTGGTTCGTTTGGAGCCAGCGCACAAGCACAGGAAGATCAGGACCGCACTGCCAAGGCCGGCAAAATCGGATGTGTGGTCGGCGGGATCCTGGGTGGAGTCCTGGGCAGCAAGGTGTTTAAGGACGACAAGGCCGCTGGCGCGGTGGCCGTTGGGGCTTTGGGCTGCGGTGCAGGGAATGTTGTGGGCAAGAAGTGGAGCAAGGAACGTCAACTTAAAGAGTTCCAAGAAGCACAGGCCCAAGCCCAAGCCGCTGGATTGACCGCAACGGTCAACGAACGCGACGGGATCGACGCGCACGGGAAGCCAACCAAGGAACTGGGGGCAATGGTCATTGCCTACGACCCCAACGATATGGCGCCTGTGTCCGCCAGCACCGCAGCGGTGTTCGACAAGGTGGCAAGCATCACCAGCCGTTCGCAAAACCAACTCACTTTTGAGTTCAGCGGGAAGAAGGGGTGTGAACTGCCCTTGGCTGAACTTAGCAAGCGTGGCGCTTTCAACGGAGCGGGCGTGCAACACGCGGTGAAGGTCAGTTGCGGTCAGGGGGACAGCAAGTTCGTTATCACCCCGTTGCCCGATTTGACTCAGCGGTAACTCAAAACCGGAAGGGGCGTCGGATTTGGCGCCCCACTTCCAATCAAGCCACGCATATAGATAAGGAGTGAATGAATGACAGACAAATACAAACGCGATGTGGATCCACGGGCATTGAGGATGCGCGGGTATGACGACGATGAAGACGGCGAAGACCAAAACAGTCAGGAGTTGGACCAAGCAGTAGACAAGACCATTGAAGCCGCAACCAAAATGAAAGATGGCGCGAAAAAAATGGGCGTTGGGATTTGGAGTGGACTAAAGAAAGGCAGCAAAGAGTTAGCGGCGAAAGTCCAAGAGCGCAAAAAAAAATCGAAACAAGTGCCAAGCGGGGATGATGGGGATGAGGACGAAGTGTCTGCACCCGTTGCGTCCAATGTTGAACCCTCGGCTCAGCCCTGCATCGCGGCTGTTGAACTTCAAGCGCCCCAAGTTGAACAAGCCGCTCACCAAGAGGAAGACGTTAAACCAGAAATCGAGGAAACGCCAACTCCTGTAGACGAGCAGATCAATGCACCGGTACGTGCACCAGATGTCACTTTGAAATCCACAAAGCCAAAGCGCGCGACAGCGCCACTGGACGAAGACGAGGAGGAGGAGGAGCCCGCCGTTCGTACAGTTAAGGCCAAAGGTGGACGCAAAGGACCGCTGTTAGCCATCGGATCGTTGGTGCTGGCCGTGTCCATCGGTGTGGGCGTGTACGCCCTCAGTCACTTTGACGGATCGCAGGTAGATGGGTCACCTGTGGTGAAGGAGGTCTCAATCCCCAAACAGTTCACCGCCCCAAGCGGGTTCGTCTTCAACCAGGAAGTGACGATGTTCTTTGGTAAGACATGGACCAACGGCTTCTTTGAAATGGAATTCAGCAACGATGGCAAGTTGTTCATTAGTGTTCCCGGCGCAATGGATCGGGCTGAGCACAAGTACGAGCCAACAGAAGACTACAAGGAAAAAGCACCGTCCTTGGTGGTGACCGACGCAAACGACGGAGAACTGTTTGCAAACGTCAATTTGGTTCATGTTGAGAACGACCCAACCAAGCCAGAGAGCATTCGATTTGTCGCTGGGCCGGCCACGATCATCACATTGACCGACAAAGCCAAACTGGCAGTGGACAAGCCGAAGGTAGAAGCACCTGAGGCTAAAGCAAACGTTGACACCATGAGCCAACCGGTCGGCAAGGCCATTGCTAAGCAACCAACCGCTGTCACCCAGCCTACGACCGCACCGGTCCAACAGACCAAGACCCAGGGTGCTCCTGCGACAGTGGTCAATGCTCAGGCAACCGAACCAACCCCAACCGTCCAGAACAAACCGGAAGTTCCCCAGGTGGCACCCGCCAAGCTGACCAGTGGTTCGGGATCCAAAGTCGCGGGAGCACCACGGCAGCAACGGCAAACCATGGCGCAGAAACCGACGACCGAAGCATCAAAGATGAAGCCGGAGTCAACGCGTCAAGCGGAAAAATCAAAAGAAAAATGGCAGGACAAAGCCAACAGCGATCTTGATGCATGGGCGAGGCAGTTATGAGCATTGACAAAGTTCGCAACTGTGCTTGATTGATTGAACCTCAACTAATAAGGAGAGAAACAGCATGTTGAAATATTTATTTGACCAATACAAAACCACTCGGAGTATATCGCTCGGAACGCGGGTCTACGACTTCTACGGGAAGTTCTTGATCAAGACGCCGTTTCACAAGTTCCAGGATGTGAACCCGCACTTGGAGCGTGAGTATTACTACAACCGTGGCGATCGGAACTGGACGGAAGATATTGAGGAGTCAGAGTCCAATTGGCGAGATACAAGTTTACTGCTTGCCCAAATCCGTGACGAAGAGGCTCCTCGTGTATCAAAAGCTGTGTTCATGAACGCCATAGTCATCCTGATGATACTTGGGGGCATGTACTGGACGCTTTTAAAACTACTTGCAGGGTCTGTCTAACTAAATAATATAGGAGGTCTAATGGGTTTATCTATTTTCACACTACCAGACTTTATTGAAAAACTAATCGGCAAAGTCAAAAACGCGGGGAGAGTTGAAACATCCGAGCAGCGAACGGTTAAGAACGCAAAAAAACGTTTCAAGCGTTTGATGGGGCGTGGGGACAAATACATCGTCACTGGGGAACTCCCCAATGTCCCGGACGAAGATGTTGATAAGGTTCTAAGCATGGGCGCCAAGCTAGGGGACAATGGAGTGTTCTATGTGCCAAAGGGGCTCGATCCAAACGACTTTAAGAAATGGGCTCCGATTATCCACGAGGACTTGGACGATGAGCACAGCACATATAAGACAACAACTGATGGCGCGCCATGGGAAAATTTCGTAGCGGAAGAAGATATAACCACTGGTGCCGACTCCACGGCCACCGCTGTTGTGTACGGCATGTTCCCAATCTTGGCCGCTGTCACCATCTTGCTTCAAGCATTACCAGGGTGGTGGGCTTTGTTGGCACTTGCGCCCGCGTTGCTGGTGATTCCCCACTTTGCAGCGATCAAACAAGGTGAAGACTTTAAAGAGGCATTAAAAATTTGTTTCTATGGGTACGCATTGCCTGTATTTATGGCAATAAACATGACGACAGCGTTCAACGCAAGCCAGGCGGCTCCGGGGTTTACGAAGGAACTGATGGTTGGTGGCCCAATATTGAGCACCATCATGTTTGGTCTTGTTGCATTCGTAATGAGCACTCCGTTTGTATTTGCATTTTCTGCGTGCTGTAATTACAACAACGATCAGAAGATGGGTGGGGCATTTGAAGCCGGCAAGTCTTTGGTTAGAAAATGGGCATGGATTTGCGTGGGCGGTGTGATTGTTTTATGTCTGCCTCCCACTCTAGCGCCATGGGTTATTTTGTTGTTTGTTGCTTCATATCCAATGCACTACACGGAAAACAACTTCCGTGCGCGGGCACTTGCGTTTGATCAAATGAACAAAAAAATTGGGGGGGTCGTTCAGTCGCGTTCTTTTGCTCGGGATCGTGAGGATAAAAAGTTCCAAGCGTTGAACGCACAGAAGGACAAGTCGCCCTTGATTAAGCTGGGCGTGTCCACTGGATACTTGTCCAGTAAGGGCTACAGCTTTTCGCCCGACTCAAACAAGTTCATGGTCGTATCGGTAAACGACTTGTGCACCCACTTATTCTCGTTTGGTCGGACCGGTATCGGTAAATCCACAACCGTGGCACGCACCATCGCATTGCAAATTGCGCTGGCCGCAATGGGTGGCTATCCCGTTGGCATGTTCGTACTGTGCGGTAAAGGGACCTTGCCCGGTGAGCTTGAGAATGTTCTGAATTGGAACATTAAGCCGGGGATGGCTGTTGGACTTATCGAAGGTCTAAACGCAGAAGAATTGGCATTGGCCGTCAACACCATGATTGTCGGTTCCAATTCACGCGAAAAAATTTGGGAACAAGGTGCCGACAATCACGTCTTCCAGGTCTGTCAGATCTTTGAGGCGTTGTGCGAGCACGAAACAACAACCTTCAACAAAGCCGTGGCCGAACTCACGAAGATCGACATGATGATCCCCTATATGGAGCACCAGTTGAAGCAAATGAACATGGGCGCCATGAGCGGTAGCGACGCACACATGAAGGCAGTTCGTGAGTTGCAACAGACCCGCGACCGCAAGCGACTGTACGAAGAAGAAGTGCAGCGGCCACGCGAGTGGGTATGGAGCTGGGCCAACTTCATTCGGGCCTTGAACCTTGTAGACAACATTGAAACGCCCAAAGGATCGGAAGTGGGTGTGGCTGGTCCTGAGTTGACCCGTTGGTTCAAATTCTTGGGCGTGAATGTTCAGGGTGAACGCGCTCCTATCGCTGTCCACCCCGGTTTACGTCCGTCCGGTCAACAGCACTTGCGCGATGCAGTGACGTACATCATGGAAACTTGGGTGCCAATGCCTGTCGAACAACGCAGTTCATTCCGCTTGAATGTTAATCAACGCACCAACGGACTGAACCAAGCCAAAGGTTTGGTGGACGAGAACGGAACACCCTGGACATCATTGACCACTGGTGTGGACATCACGAGCGTCATGCGCGGTAGCCGCATCGGTATTGACTTACCCGAGGCGTTGTACGGATCCGGTGGTGCAGCGGTACAAATTCTGCTGAAACAGCGCGTGTACGCAAAACTCAGACAGCGCGTGAAAGTCAAGAATTGGCGCAAAGAAATGCCGGAGGAGACCGTATTTATCCAGATTATGGACGAATGCCAGTTGTTGGTGAACAAGCAAGAAATTGATTTGCTCTCTATCGCCCGTTCGCTGGGAATGGGTGCGGTCTATTTGTCGCAGAACATCGAAGGCATGATGCGCTGTTTCGACAATCTCGAAGCCCTCAAAGGGTTCTTGGATCAATTCCAGTCATACGTATGCTCTATGGCGTCTGAGGCGACATATGAGTTTGTTATGAGTAAGTTGGGACAGGCCAACCTTATTCAGTACAAGCCAACTGGTCGAGGAATTGACTACAAAGGAGCAGCAACAGCATTTAAACGTTCGCCATTAAACATGGAAGATCACCCACAACGTGCCTCAATGGCCCGGATGAAGGCATGGGGAATGAACAAGGTGGTTTCAGCAGATATGTTCTACAGCGATTACGGACAACGCTGGGATCAGAAATGGTCCTCGTTGAACGGAACCAACGTCAAGGCAAATGCCAACATTCGTTCGGCGATCCTGGTTGGGGGTGCCGGCGAAATGCAAGAAGGCCCAGTAGTCACACTTGCCGAGATGGGCCAAGAGTTGAACACCAGCGGTGGAGCACGTGCTTTGGTCTGTCTCAATCGTGGAAACATCCGCCGTGTGGACTTTGCCCGAACCATTCCCGTGACACCTGAAAAGGTTGATGAGTACATGGACCGCTTCAAGGAGGAAGCGGGCATGATTGAAGAACTGAACGTCGAAGTTGCGTAACTACCAATAACAACAACAAAGGAGACTAAAATATGAATAATCAAATCAAAGACCAACAAAAGTACGTTGACAGTTTGTTTAGCACTAACGCAGCCGACATCGTTGCAGCGCCGGATGATGTGTACCGCGAGGAGAAAAAGCAAGCTGCCGAGAACGGCGACACCCAAGCGCAAGCTTGGGTGAAACAAGATGAGAGCACAAACACGCTTCAAAAACGTATTGGTGAATACGACAACGAGATTAACCGCCGGCAAGATCCAACAAAGTTGCTTCAACTGGAAGACGACTATCAAACGGCCATCACCGCCCGAGCCGATTGGTTGGCGAACAACTCTAAGCCTAAGATGGTTGGGAAAGACGAATGGCAAGAGAAGTACGACGCGTTCCAAACTCAAGTGCAGTCTGCAAAGAACAGGGTTGACGAGTGGCAAGAGAAGTCCAGTCAAAGCGCTTTATCGGTCTTGCAGCAACGCCGAGAGCAGAAATTTGAGGAGTTGTTGAAGGCGACTGGGGACCGTCAAAAGTTGGGCGAACTTCCCAGCGAGCAGTTGATCAGCGCACAAGCAGCCCAGGACGCATACACGCTGATGCAAAACGGCGAGGGCAAGTTTTCCTTGAGTGATCGCATTACCCAGCGTCGCAGTCAGCAAGAAGGGCAAGGCGATCAAACGGAAGGTGGTCAGGGTCAAGTTGGAAGTGCTCAGAACCGCGTTGGCGGACCAGCCTGGGCCGCTGAAACCTTGGCCAAACCCAGCGAGGAAGAGAAGTTATTGGGCGAACTGCAACACAAGTTCGTATACGAGAACAACCGGTGGCCCAAAGAAAAGGAAATGGACGCCTTGATCAGTGCCCACAAGAATGCAGGGCAATCGCAGGGACAAGAGCAAACCCAGGATCAATCTCAATCCGCGAGCGAAAACATGGAAATGGACTATCCACGTCAGAAGCAACGCCAAACAGTGTGACAAGTTTGTATGAAAAGGCCGGGGTATACCCCGGCCTTTTCTTTTGTTAGCTTGACAAAGTTGGGGTCTCTTTTTCAATAAATATATCCCATTGAAATGGAGGCCGAATGAAACCATTACATTTATTAACATTTATCACGCTTATTCTGCTATCGACATCCGCACTCGCCAACGTTCAAAAGAATGAAACACCACTAATAACACCAATTATTCAAGCGCAAGACGGGGCAATTGGTGTGCCCACAACAACAGCCAAATGGTGGCAGTTGTTCAAACCAAAGAGCAAAAACGAGAAGGTGCTGAAAGGCGTTCACCCAGACTTGCGGGTCAAGTTGGAAGCGGTCTACGACGTGATGAAAGAGCGGGGCTACGACATGCGCCCGATGGAAGGGATGCGCTCAGAAGCCCGTCAAGCTGCATTGCTGGCCAGCAACGCCGGTGTCACATCCGTGGGGGCCGGAATGAGTTGCCACAACCACGGCTACGCAGTGGACAGCGTGATGCACGTCAACGGCAAGCCGACCTGGAACATGCATGATCCGCACGTACGGGACGGTTACAAACTGTTTGGTGAGTTGGTGCAGGCTGTTGATCTGGAGTGGGGCGGGAACTGGACCACTCTCCAAGACTACCCACACGTTGAGATGAAGACCGAATGCCGCACAGCCATTCGCGCGAAGCGCACAGGTCAGAAGGCTCCAGCAATGGTTGCAAGTGTGAGCGAAGACACAGTGCAAATGATGCTGTACACCTACCAAAACCCTGCACCAACTGAAAGCCAGATCTGTGGATTTGACCAGCCCTGCGAGGCTGTCCTGATGTACGCAATGATGTGCCCAGCCAAACAGCAGTTCCCGACGTGGTGGACTCCATTCCAATACGACATGTTCGGCGCCGGCACCGTCTGAGCTTGACTATTCAAAAGCCCTCTTTAGTTTGATTGCATTGAACTATTGGGGGCTTTTACGTGACAGAACAAATCCATAATGCTTTTGGTCGAGTGTCAAAAAGTGTTGCACCACACACATTGGTGCGGCGCTGGGACACAGCCCTGCTTTTTGCCGCAGCGGCGTTTGCGGTTGTCTACATCACATCCATTGCCATTGCCCGTTTGGCGTACCCCACCGAGGCATTCGGATTGGGATACCACGCTCTTGCCGGGCTGTACTTGGGCGCGCACTACCTCACCCTCACCACGATGTTCATTCAGCAGGCCGCCGAATACGGGGAAGCACTTCGTTCCTTATCCGTGGTCTGGCCTGTCATGGTGGGCTTTTCACTCGCCGTATTAGCTTTTATCGCGGCTTTGCTCTACGGCTTGAAGCCGACACGCAACATGTACGTAATCGATGGTCCGCGTGTGCTCACAGGTAAGGACGCGATACGGGAAGCAAAACGGATCACAGCCTTGGAGGTGGGGAAGTCGCGCAACACCATTTTGCTGCACCCATTGCTGCGGTTCGCCCAGGAGCGTTTGAACCGACACATCTTGATCTATGGATCGGTGGGCTCTGGCAAAACCCAAATCCTAATTGCAATCATTCGACAGATCATCCGCTTTCGCAAAAAAATGTTCGCTTATGACGTAAAAGGTGACTTCACTTCCTACGAAGATTTTTCCGCTGGGGATTGGGTCGATCCGTCTTTACCGTGGTGGAAGCGGGCCGTTGTGAAGACCAGCGACGCTGTTTTTCCGCGCCCGATTATTTTGTCCCCGTACGACAAAAGAAGCTACGTTTGGGACGTTGCCTGCGACATCCACACGGCTGTCCAAGTGGAAGAGTTTGCCAAAAGCATGATCCCCGAGGAAACCGGGAGCGCCAACTCGTTCTTCACGAATTCTGCGCGCATGTTGGTGGTCGGTGCGTTACGCACATTGATTGCCGAGATGCCCAAGCGATGGACGTTCAAAGATTTGAGTGATCAATTATCAAAAACAGCCGTAGAGATGCAGGAAACTGTTCTAGAGAATTACAAAAAAGCGTTTCCGTTGATCGAAAATGCAGAGTCGCAAACAACAAGTTCTATCATGTCAACAATCATGTCAAACACCCAAGCCATTGATTATCTAGCCGCCGCGTGGCCGGCTGTAACAAAGCGACGGTTCTCGATCGTTGAATGGAGCAAAGACAGTTACAGGGGGCGTAAGCAAGTGATTGTGCAGGGGGGAGGGATGGAGTTGCTTACCAGTGCATACATTTCAGCAATGGTGAATATCTTGGTTGGGGAAGTGATTTCGCCAAAACTTCCAGACAACACCCATCGTGGCATTTACATCATATTTGACGAATTGACCAGCGCAGGCCGCTTGAACATTCTTCCATTGGTGGACAAGGGCCGTTCAAAAGGGGTGACCGTTATTGCCGGTATTCAGGAACTCAGCCAACTGGCAAAAGTGTATTCGCCAGAGGACGCCAAGATCCTGCCAACCATCGTTGGTACGCAAATCATTTGTCAGCTTCAGATGTCTGAAACTCGCAAGCAGGTGGCAGAGATGTTTGGAACGAACATCACCGCTACCTTGTCGCATGATGAAAACGCAAATGTTCACCAGGATGGGCGGCAAGTTGTCTTTGAACATCAACTCACTAATGAGCTTGGCCCGCGCAAACTGCGTAAAGGTGCGTTTGAAGTCCGAGCGATCGTTGCATCGGCAGGCTACAACCCACTTCTGTTGGCCTTTCCGGGCCAGAAATTGCCGGTGAAACGTCCTGGGCAGATACAAGCGAAGTGGGTGACCGAGCCCGCAGCGGTAAAAAGACCTAAAGCACCACCGAAAGATATTGTTACCAACACTGAGAATGTAAATCGACAAAGCGGCGCAATGACTCAAGAGGAAATACAAGACCTGTTTAGGTAGTCTTGACAAAGCTTGCATTTCTGTTTCGCTGGATGTTTCAGTGTGTGGGAGTGACTATGGATCCAAGAGAACGTTTTGAGGAATTGAAATCAAAAAATTATCTTTTGGATGATTCGGTTTTACATGAAATGGCCGGCATCATTCAAGATATGTCAGTTGAAGAGCGGGCAAATAATATCGATGTTGTAAGAGACATCCTTAAGATTGGAAAATCAGATTACGAACGCTCTCTTGTTTTTTTCTATTTGCAAGGGTCGATATTAGCGCAAGAGAAGCCCGAGGTTGTTGAAATGATGTTGGAGGAGGCGAAGGATCAAATCGATATTGATAAGGAGTTTTTCATTTCATCCGAGCATCACAATATTCCAGCAATGAAGATCCTTTACAAACACGGTTGCAGCATAGATGGATTGGGTGAGATGTCAGATACCGCTTTGCATTACGCGGCGCGTACCTCAGACCACGAAATGGCCAAAATTCTCATAGATGAGTTCGGGTTCGATCCATTGTTGAAGAACAAAGAGGGCCGGACGCCGTACGACATTGCAATGGATGTTGATCTTTTTGATGCGGCCAGGAGCGGCGATCTTGATAAAGTGAAGGAGTTGATGGATGAGGGGTATCCAACGAGGGCGGCCGTAAACCAGTATAGGAACGCCGACGAATACTGTCCGGTTTATGGAATGTCACTGAGTAACTTCACACATCCCGAGCCCGCATGGAAAGCCGCATTGGACAATGGGCACGAAGAAGCATTTTGGGCATTGATCGATGCGGCTGGATACAACGACCACTTTAGTGACAAGGATGGTTGGAAGCAATCCGCTTTGTCGTATGCCATTTCCAGTGGGAAAGATGACGTGGCAATTGAGCTGATTGCGAGGGGTGCGGACATGCACACGCAATGTGGGGAGTTCCACAAGGCAGTTCAGCGCAAGGACTCAACGCTTGCAGGCAAAATGATCGAGATGGGTGCCGATGTCAACGCGCCCGTAACGCTAGAACAATACGATTGCGACATAAATGGCTGTACCCCTTTGCACTGCGCAGGATCACGCAGCCAAGTGGAGCAGTTAGTCAAATGGGGAGCGAATGTCAACGCTGTGATGTCCGTGCCGAACAATTTCAGTGAATACAATTATGAATGTGATGGCTTCACTCCGTTGCACAACGCTGAAACACCTGATGTTGCTCTGGCGCTTTTGGAAGCGGGGGCCGACCACACGTTGAAAGCGGGTAAGGGTGGCTGCATTCCATGCACGGCACTGGAGACAATCAAGACCCGTGGTGAAAGCGAAGTGGCAGAGGCCATGGAAAGTTTCATTCAAAAAGAAATGTTGTTCTCAGAACTCAAAGCGTCCCAATGCCACGTGGAAGAAGTGGCGCAGAGGATGAAACGTCGAATGTAGAACAAATGCCCGCCAAATGGCGGGCATTTAGCTTGACAATGACGCGAATTTTGCTTGATTGAGTGCATTCGATCAATCAAGGGGGCGTTGTGAACTATTTCAATCAATTATTCAAAGGGGCAATCATTGATGATGATCTTCCTCAGGTTAAAGAACTCATACAGACGGTTGGTCCGAATGCGGCGGACGAATACGGAGTAACCCCATTGCACTACGCAATTATTGGCGAGCGTACAAAAATCACCACACTTTTGCTGGAAGCCGGTGCCGATCCCGAAGCGCAGGATGCCCAAGGCATGAAGCCATTTGATTTGCGTAAGCCCGTGGTGGAGAAGCGCGAACAGCACCGTTTGACCGTTCACCAAGCTGCAGCGGCTGGCAATCAGGAACAAGTCAAAGCCTACATCGCCTTGGGTGGCGACCTTCAAGCAACAGACCACGGAGATTTCACCCCTTTACAGCACGCAGCCAACGCCGGCCACAGCCAGGTTGTGACTGACTTGATCGCGGCAGGAGCAGATATCAACGCACATCGGCGAACTACGCCTGCCGTTCACTTGGCCGCTAAAAGTGGGAGCCTAAACGCTTTGGTGGCGCTGCTCAATGCGGGCGCAAACCCCATCGAACAAGATCCGTTGCATCGAACCGCCATGCATCTTGCTGCGGAGTCCGGAAGCATTGCATGCATACAAGCCCTGATTGACACAGGATCGGACATGAACTCGATTGACATCTTGCAACGATCGCCGCTTGACGTTGCGGTGGCTAATGGACGAGATGAGGCTGCTGCACTTTTGGCAGCCAATAACTTCCAACACGCGCCTGAGCAGAAGCAAGTCACGATCACGGACGAGGAGTCACGTTCCTACAAAGAACGGCTGTTGAACAACGCAAGTTTGACTTACGTAGTGGGTCGTGGTGACGAACAACCACAAATGAGATCACGACGCCACGCCATGTGATATTGAAGCCCGCCAAATGGCGGGCTTTCAGCTTGACAAAAGATTTGTTTTTGCTTCGATAAGGATTGGAAAAGCGGAGGGCCAATCTTGATTGGAATAAAATTACTAAAAGCGAATGCGAAGAACGCCAAAGGCGATGATGTTGTTGAATACTTGCTGGCCAGCACATCCATTGAACTGGCGTTGGACGATGCAAAGAAGCCACAGGTTCAAGACAGCAGCAATCCAGCAACGGACTACTATGCAAAGGGGACCAAACGGACCATTGAAACGTCCTACTGGGCCGGCAAGCTTGCAGCCAAGTTGGGGCTGATCGGACAAACGGTTGAAAAAAGCGACATGATGGCTTTGTTCGATGGGTTCTCCCCATCGGGGAAACCGCTGTGTCAGAACGCGGGCGCAAAGCCCACACTCACCCCGAAGATCAACCGCAGAACGGGCAAGCCCCGTTTGAACGAAGACGGGACAGTGATGATGGTTGAGACCGGTGGCCGTCGCGGAGGCTACGACTTGACCTTTTCACCACCCAAGTCGGTGTCGCTGTTGTACGCGTTGGGCGATGACAAGATGAAATCGATTGTCATAGAAGCGCAGCGGAAGGCCGTTGAAGCCGCGATGACGAAGATTTTTGAGGCGTACACGCAATGCCGACGCGGTAAGGGCGGCAAGGATGTGATTGACGTGAAATCGTTGATCTACTCACACCACTTGCAGTTCGGCAACCGCAACCTGGAACCTCATATTCACACCCACACACTGCTGTACAACGTGTGCGAGGGGGAGGATAAGCAGTACAGCACGTTTGATGCGTCGGAAATATTCCGCTTCCGCTACGCGGGCGACATGACCTACCAGAACGTTATAGCGACCGAACTTCGCAAAGCGGGTCTGTCCATAGTCCAGTCCGAAGAGATCAACGCCCATGGTGAGAAGACTGGGCAACGCTTTTGGGAAGTGGCGGGATTGCACGACCGTGATCTGATCGATGAGTTCTCCACGCGGCACTTGGAGATCATGCACGAGCGCAGCAACGGCACATCCGACGCCGAAGCGTGGCGAAAAACCCGCAAAAACAAAGACGAGCCATCGTACGAAGAGTTGATGGACCACTTTGATAAATTGGTCGCCGATGTGCGCAAGCACCGATCCATCCCGACAGTGGACGAACTGATGAAGGAGCAGGGGACGCGCGCTCAACCGCGAACCCGTGAGGAGTTGTTGGAGTACCTGCACCAGAACGACTCGGCGTTCTCATACCCCACGCTGTTGAAGCAACTGGGGATGGAGAACATCGGCTACGTGTCCGCTGATGAACTGTTCAACATGTGCAACAAGTTCACCGAAGACGAGTCCGATCTACTGTGTATCAAAGCGCTCAAATTGCATGTGGACGACATGGGCGAAACGCTCGCTCGCCGGCACACTGAGGCCCGCTATGCGGCAAAGTGGATGGCGGATTTTGAAGTTCAGTTGGTTCAACTGGCCAAGTCGCGTGAAAAAGAGACCTGGTGGAAGATGGACCGTAAAGAAGCCGAAGCCAGCATTGCCAAGCTCGAGAAGATCAAAGGGTTTACCGTCACCGACGAACAGCGCCGAGCTTTGGAGCACATCACCATGAACACCGGTGGTGTGTGCATCGCCGCTGGCCTTGCTGGTACGGGCAAGACCACTGTTTCAGACTTCTATTCCCAAGTGTATCGGGACAAGGGCTACCGCATGTTGGGGTGTGCAGTCTCAAACGAGGCGGCCATGAAACTTGAGTTTGAAAGCAAAATGGAATGCCGTTCTGTTTCCAAGATCCTTTCCGACCTTAAGAAGAAGCAACTGACCTTGACCGACAAGGACGTGGTTGTTCTGGACGAGGCCGGAATGATCGACGTGCCTCAAATCCGTGCGTTGTCGGCGTGGTGCAACAAGGCTGGCGCCAAACTGATTTTGCAAGGCGACGAAGAACAGCTAAAGCCCGTGGGTGCAGGGCAGGGCATGTCCATTCTTTCCGACGTTTTGGGAGAGAGCAACCTGTTGGAGATCCGACGCCAAAAGGACGAAGAGATGCGCCGGATCGTCAACATGTTCTACGACTACGACAAAGACGGGTTGCTCATAAAATCACGCGCGCCCAAGTCCCGCGATGATGTCCTGGACAAGTCCGCCCGCTTGTGGGAGGCGTTGGAAGACGCCGGCTGCATTGACGAGTACAACACCCGCGATCAGGCTATGAAGGTGCTGGTTGAAGACTATTTTAGTTCGCAGGCACCCGTTGAAGAGCGCTTGGTGTTGGCGCACACCAACGCCGATTTGAAAGCGTTGAACGCAGCGATCCGCAAAGGGTTCCAAGACAACGGCATTGTCAAAAGCGAGCAATTCCATATCCAAGCCATCGGCAAGAACTACTTTGAAGGCATGGACATTGCCGTGGGTGACCGCATTCGCTTCACCGCATCGGACAGCGTGATGGGCGTGATCAACGGAACAACGGCCGAGATCACAGCAATCAAGCCGAACCACAAGCGCGGTGGATACGATGTCGCTGTTGAGATCCCGGAGTTGGGTGGCAAGTGGCGGAAGTTAACCTTTAATACGGAAGAGTGGAACGCCATCCGCCACAACTACGCGACCACCATTCACGGCGCGCAAGGGCAGGGCAAGACCGACATTTTCCATTTGGGCAATCCGGGAATGACCGACAACAGTTCCATGATGGTGGCCTTGTCGCGATTGACCAAAGGCCGCTACTGCATGTACGTCAGCAGCGACGACGCCGAGACGATCCGCGATCGCATGGGGCTGGACCGAAACAAGGAAAACCTTCTGCACGCGGGGATCGAAGGCGACTGGGGCGACCAGGTGCAAGAGATGTTTGACAAAATGGTGAAGGAAGCCCCAAAGCCTCAGGTTTCCTCACGTAAACCGCCAAATCCCGACGTGGCGAACAAGCGTAAGATCAAGCAATCCAGTGAAATGGAAGAATGGGTCAATATGCATATTGCAAAAATATTTGACGCCAACAAAGAACAAAGCTTGAGTGGGCAGAAGCGGCGTGCTAGCTTGCCGGGAAGATCGATATGACAGGGGGAACGGCCATGCTTTTAATTTCTGGGATGATTGTTCTAGCTCTCATTGGTTTGGTTTACGTTTCACGACGGCATCGCGGCTTCCCGTCCGAGGAAGAGCAGCAGCGGCGCCGAGACGCCGCCGAACGTTCCTATTTTTGACTGGACCACACTCAGCAAATCGGCCCCCATCGGGGGCCATTTTGTTTGCTCTCGCAGTGTGTTAGAAGCGGGCTAGGAAGATCAGAGATCCGACAAGCCCCGCAGCCAGAGCAATCCACTTGAAGAACCCACCACCACGCTGTTGGGCCGGCCAGGAGCACTGGCGAGCGATCGCATGGCGACGGGAGTTCATACGCAATACTGTGTTGACTCGGATGTTCGGCGGCTTGCCGTACACCCGCCAGCCATTGCGCACGGCCACGTAACGCCACGCGTACTCATGATCCTCAGCCTGAGCTTTGGTTCCATTGATAGTGGACAGTGGAACCATGGTGAAGGGTTGTCCAAGCCAACCTCCACTGTGGTGCCGGTGCTGATGCTCTCGGCGTTTTAGATCGGTGGACTGCCCGATGTAGCAGCATCCATTTTCAAACAGGAGGGCATACAAATGCCGCTCCCGTGGATGGTACTTTTCAGACCGGCCGTACCGGGCCGGCTGCGCCGTCAACTGTCCCCCTGAGCGTCCGAGACATGCGCGGGAGCAACCCGTTCCCGACGCGCCAACCGAATGCCGTTGTTGGTCAACAACGACAAATCCAGCGACCACTTTTGATGGTTGGCCGACCGTTGCGCCCACAAGCCGAAAGTTTCAACGATGTGTTGATCTAAAAATACATCGTCCGTTGATGTGACCTTGCGGAAGTGTTGGCGAACAATATCCTCTTCACCGACAAGTTTGGAGTAGCCGTAGTTTGTTGCCTTGACGCAAAGAGGACACGCGCTCACCAAGCGTTTTAAAATCTGAGTCTTACTTGAATCGCAGTAATCCCAACGCAAAATCACATCCAAGAACTCTTCCCGTTTGGGGTCTTGTTGTGCGCCGCAGATTTCACACTTGTGCTCAGAGCGCAAAAGCAATCCCGCGTTCAATCGTTTCCAATCGCTGGGATCGATGTTTGGTCGAAGTTTGTGGAACCAGCACGACATGGGAACCAAATGGATGTACAAATGGTTTCCACCGAAAGTGCGGTCTTCACCCTCAAGATCGGTAATGGGATTGGGGTTGGTGACGGGGGCGAAGTGGAGCTTCATGGAGTCGATCACGGGCTGTTGATCGGCGAACCACGTTTTACAGTCTCGGTCGAAACGTGCTCCTAAATCATATGCTTTATCCTTTTCGCTGAAAGGGACGTTGAAGTATTGAACCATTACCCCTCCTTATTGGATAACCATGTGATTGTTTGTCGTTCACTTCGTGGCCCTCTCCAAATCCAGGAGTAGAGAACGCTTGGTGAGTCGGCGCGCAAGGGCTCTCCAACGAAGTTTTGGCGGTGCGTCTGTCCTAACAGGACACGGCCGGTATACGACGTAGCAGCGTGCGACACGGTGTACTCACCGTCCGGACGCAGATTGTTGAAGTGGTAGCGTCCTTTGTTGTTGGTTCGACGTTCAATCAGTCTGTTGGTGTCGTGGTGGTAGGCCCGCACCACAGCGCCGGCAATCGGCTTGCCCTGACCGTCCACAACTACGCCTGTGATATCGGATGCAAGAACGTGTGCGGCTTGCGCCGAAGCTGCAGACAGCATAAGCGCCAGCGTAAGAATTATTGTTTTCATCATAAGTAATCTCCTTTTGTTCTAAGAAAAAAGTAGGGGCGCCTTTCGGCGCCCCCTTTGGTACTGCCGAGTTGTACGCGGGGGTCACCCGCAAGGGTTGATCAATCAAAAACGAACGATGCGCCCACACCGCCACCGAAACCGGCTCCACCGCTTCCACCGGTCAAGCCACCGTTAAACCGGATGCGCTCGTTGTACTGAGTGCTGAACCCAACGGCGATAGCTTGCTCAGAACGATAGAAGCCCGCGCCAACGTTGATCGAGACCTTGCCGATCGGCAGGTTTTGGCTGGACATTGCCATCTGAGACATCGCCATCGATTGCGCCCCAAGACTGTTGATGCGCTTGTCTTGCTGCGAGATGCGCCGGTTGGTGTCTTCCCAACGATCGTTCCAGCGGTTTTCCATATCCCACAACTGCCCACCGTTCACCGCGTCTGTGGATCCTTGAGCAATACGCCCCGAAGCAACGCCACTCACGCGGGTGGATCCACCGGAAGCGCTTTGCAGCGTGGCTATGGATTTGCTTTCGTCGTCGTATTTCACAGCCAACGGATCGGTAGAACCGTCAATTCCGTCCTTGCCATCCCGACCAGCCAAACCAGTTTCGCCGCGATCGCCTTTGTCGCCCTTATCGCCTTTGGGTCCGGCAACCCCGTCAACACCGTCACGGCCGGGTGTGCCAGGCACTCCGGGATCGCCTTTATCACCTTTCGGACCTGGCGTTCCTGCTCCGCCATTGGGTTTGTTTTCAACAGCCGTCAAGCGGCCGTCCAGGCCCACCAAGGCGTCGTGAACGTTGCCGTAGGTTGACCCGCCCAGGTTCACGCTCCAGCCGTTGTAAACGCCGTTGGTGAAGCCAGCAGTGCCGCCAAGTGATTGGCTTACAGCAGACAATTGGCCGAGGTTTACTGCGTCGGTGCTGCTAATTCCATTTGACACATATAACAAACGTTTTGTGCCGTTTGCGCGTTCATTGCCGAACGACACAGTGTTGGCTTCATTACACTCAGAATAGTTTCCGAGTGACACGCAAGGGCCGTTGACCTGGGTGTTGTTGCCCAATCCCAAACCGCCAGTACCGACAGCGTTTCCGAAGTGGCCAACCAAGGTGCTGTTTGTTCCGCTGGCTTGATTGTACGTGCCGGCCAACAGATTGGCACTGGCCGTTTCGGTAGTACGATTCTCGTACCCCAGAATGTAGTTCCTGTTTCCGCGCTCGTAGTTCGATATGCCGAATACTGCGCCTCCATTTTCCGAAAGAATGAAGTTGTTTGTTCCTGCGATGAAGCCGCTGTGACCATTATTGCTTGATCCATAAACCACTGCGTTTCCGTACAGCCCGTTATCCGTGCCGTACCCGGTTGCTCCATTGCTAGAGGCGTCACTGACATTTCGATCACCTGACACGAAGACATTTTGTCCTCGCAGAGTATTTTCACGGCCCGATACGAAAATGTTGGTTCCATCAAAGACACGGTTTGATATTCCTGATGCGTACAAGCCGTATCCTTGCAAGTAATTGAAATTTCCAAGCGCGGTGTTTCGCGTGAGTCCGTACATGATCGATGGATCTGGAACAACTGTTGACGACCAAATACTTGTGTTACCAAAACCATTAAGATTGTTTTGAACTCCGCTATTGTTGTTGTCATACCCAATCAATATGGTTCCGGACGCGTACCCCGGTGAGTCATCGGTGGAACTATTTCCTCCACCGAGGTTGATTGTGGACTGGGCAAGCGCCGGTCCGCTCAATGCTGTAGCAATGCAAAGAGCTATTAAAATAAATGAATTCTTGCGGCGTTTCATTGAGCCTCCTTTGGGTTAATGGTGAATTTAGGAAAACAGACATTGCAGCTTTGTCAAGGCCCATTATCAGAAGATGCTGTTTCTTTTCCATTACTGAATCTAAAAAGTGACTCGGCTAGTCCAATACCGACGGAGATAGTCCACTATCGACAGCTTTTGTCAGCACGTTTTCCAAATAAAAAGCCCCCATTGTGGGGGCTTGCCTGAGCAGCGAAGGGGGTGGGCGCTGCCGGCACATTCAAACTAGCAAATCAAAATGAATAATCAAGCTTGATGTATTGACTAAATTGGATTTTTTGTTAACCCAAATATATCTCTTCCATATTTGGGGAAACTATGAAGCTAATTGTGTCAACAAGTCTTGTAATGGCATTGAGTGTGGCGTCCATCATGCACTGCCAAGCCCGCGAAAAAATTGAGACCATCCATTCTGAGCCCAATCAAGAACTCAGTGAATTTCTTAAAGTGGTCGGGGCCAAGCTTCGGACATATACAGACAGGACCGGTCATGAAGCTTGCGCGGCCATAGCAATCGACAAAACCAATGCGTACAGCGTTCAAGTCTTTACTGATGGGGTGTCCATTGGATGCACGATCAACACAGCGGACATTGAACCTCAAACGTCATTTACGGGTGAAATCATTCATTCGCATCCAACCCAAAAAATTCTCACAATAGGATCGGCTGAGCGCAATTGGGCAAGTGAACACCGCCACTCCATTGGATCCACAACGGTGCGCAATGACGGCACCTCTGGCTTCTCCAAAGTCGATTACCAGTATCCGGGTGTGAGTTGGTTGGTTGCTGGCCGCAATTTGTTGCGAAAAGACGAACGAGGTAAGACACAAAAAGTGAGCGAAATTGAACGATAAAAGAAAGGGGCCATTTGGCCCCTTTTCTTCTAGTTGCACGTGTATTCGTGCAGTTCCATGCGGGCACCGTCACCATCCCAACCCATCATCATGTAGCTGTAAACAACCACACTGGCGTTGTTCAATTTTTGACACGAGCATTGCGCGGGCCATGCCATGGGTGCGCCCCCAATAGCGCTCATACTCTTTCCGTAGTTTTGCGAGGTGAGTGTGTTGAGGCAGGCCGTTACTTCGGGTGTGATTGTTCCCGAACGCTTGAACGCTATGGGGCCGTAATATTCAGGCGCCCATGTTGCGTCGCCAAAGTTCTCACTCATATTGGGATTGCGGATACACAATCCAGCGTTGTACGACTGATTGCCGTATGTGGACATCATGGTTGGGATATCACACGGCACCGCCCATCCAAAGCCACCCTCACCAGCTCGCGCCCAGGCGCCACGAATGGTGCGAGCGGGCAGGGGCGTTGGGTAGGTATCGGCGTTGACACAGGTGTTAACTGCATTGCGTGTGGCCCCCGTGTCCGCCCATCCGGTCCATTCGCCGTATTGCGGGGAAGGAGATGTTGTCTGACCAACAGCGCAGGAATAGCTCACCGTGCGGGTGCGGGTTTGGCGCTTCTCATACGTGTTCTGACCGCTTTGGCCACTGGGGCAGCCAACGTTTACACCCACCCACTGTTCTTGAGCTTCTGATGTCGATGCAGGGCAACCGCTGCAATTCTCAGTCAGCCCAATGGTGCCAGTTTCCCGCCATGCTGATGTGGTTTCAGTTCGCCCAGGTGTCGTGTGCCCTGCCGAAGAATTGCAGGCATACGAAACGCCCACGGTCTGAGTAAAGACCGCTTGCCACGTGCGTGTACCAAACGTTCCAGCAGGGCAGGAGCCCGAGCGGGGTTCTGTGCGGGTCAATGTCGTGGAGGTGTCAGCGGGGCATGCGTTGCATTGACCGACAACCGTAGACGCATTCAATTCCCACACGCCACTCCACACAGGAGCAGATGTTGCGTTGGTGCATCGGGAGAATTGCTGTTCAACACCATTGCGCTCGCCATATGTGCGAATAGGACAGGCAACTGCTGTGGCGCGTTGCATGCGTCCAGGCGCGCAGCAGGTGCCCGTTGTTGTGCACGACGCGCTGCATGTGTTTGTCATTGTCTGCCACTCACCCCATTCTTTTGTTCCATCCGCTTTGCAATTGCGGTAGCGCTCACGAATGATGTTTCCGCCTTGACCGGCAGGACAGGCAGTCGTTTCCATGCCTTTGTCCGTTGCAGGGTCAAATTCGCACGTTCTTTGAGGTGGAGTCGGATCGATGCAATTCCGAGTAACAAGCGTCCACGCTCCCCATTGTTGACTTGGACACGCGCGGGTACGTCCCTCAACAACAAATCCAATTTGATCGCTTGGACAGTTCGATACACGCTGCTCGGTGATTGGCGTGCAAATGGCTTGTGGGACTTGGGGATCAATGACGGGTATAGGCGCAGCATTGGCCGCACATGTGTTGCTTGTGGTCACCCACGATGTCCATTGGCGACTAGGGCAGGTCGTCGCAGGGCATGTGGCGTTGCGCCGTTGGGTAATAGAACCGCTGGCGTTGTCCGCGCAGGCTAAAGTTTGGGTTTCAATCGTAGGCGAACACTCACAAGCCAACATGTCTGTTGCTTGAGTCGAAACATTCTTGTTGGTGTAGCGAAACAGAACTTCATTGCGATCACGTGTGGCGCATTGCGTTGCCAACAAGTCCTCACGCAATTTGGAGTAGGGCTTTTGTACCTCAATACTGTTGATGCGGACAAAATCCGCCGAGCGGGCCAATGCTGTTGCCAGCTTCACGCACGAGCCACTTGGTACGGCCTGATAAATCAGGTCAATTGAGTCGTTGTTTCCAAAAGCTGTACCGGGTTGCACAACGGCCGAGGCGCCAATGCTTGATGGCGTGTCCAATGTGTCGTTGCGCACAATGAATTTTGAGTTGTACGTGCTTTCAAGGGTCGCCGTGGACAAGCCGGCGTACGAGGGTTGCAGTACGTAGAGATCCGTCAGCGATTGGACGATTTGTCCTGCACGTGTTTGTTCTGTGCGGACCGCAGCCATTGAAGCTGATGGCTTGAACAACTTATAGGTCATTGCCCCCAGTCCGACAATGAGCGCCATAACCAGGGTCAATTCAAATAAATTAAAGCCTCTTTGTGTCATTGCGCCCTCATAAAAATAATTTCAATTGAAATCACATTACGAGGCTTTTTACTTTTGGCAAGCTGATTCAATTGGGCGCATTAAACAATTGATCGTTTCTGCGTCAACGATTAAACGTCCGCATGGTCACCCGAGCGACCAAAGGGAGTTTGCTGTGTCCACGGGAAAGTGGCCTTTGAGGGGTTAAGAAAGAGCCTGGGGCGTCTTAAGACAGGTTGGGACACAAGGCGGCAGAAAGTGTGTCCATCGTGTGTCCATGGGTTGTTTAGCTGGACACAAGGTCAGCGAAAGCCTTACAGTTCAAGGGCTTTGAGGATATACGCAACCACACGCGAATAGTGCTTCATCAGCGGGGTGTGGTCCTTGGACGCCTTGGCGTTGCTGGTGTTGTCTTTTGTATCAGTCACTTGGGGCGTTTCGCGTCTTGGCAGGGCGTCGGGGCGTGGCCACGCGCAGGCATGGCCGGAGAGATCGTTAGTGTAGCGACCTGGGGCGGTCGATGATCCCGACCGGAAGCCCAGAGACAAGGGCGGTTGCCCGCGACTGTCCGTACGCCAACGCAGGCCCCCGTACACCTGCGGTTTGGTTGATTTCCACGGGGCCCCACGGTAGTGTCAGCCCCGGCGATTTCCGCCAAGCGGCCTCCATGGAAACCGGGGCGACTCATCCCGGGCGGGCGTTGATGGAAAGAACAAGCATGACTGCAGCCTGCATGGCCGCCGAACCTCGTTACACCTGGCGTACCGTCCTGCTGAGCATCCTGGTCGCCATCGTTCCGCTTGCCGGCTCCGCACCCTACACCTTGCTGAAGGCGGTGCTGCTGCTGGCCCTGCTGGTCACCGGCGTGGTTCTGATCCGCCGCCAGCCCGATGTCCGCCTGCGCTACCGCATCGCCCGGTTCATCGTGATCGTCTGCTTCCTGCGCCTGGCCTATGCCTTCTACAGCATCCTCTGGCACGGGCTGCGCTGGAACGAACTGGACCTTCCGGCACAGACACTGCTCTACCTGGGCACCGCTGCGGTGTTCGCCACTGCGCTGGACTGGCGCCTGATCTGGAAGATCTTCGCCCTGTCCACCCTGGTCTTCGGCGGGTCGTGCATCGTGCAGCACCACGTGATGGGCCTTGAACGCGCGCACGGTTTCAGTGGCGGCGAATGGACGGCCATCGAGTTCACCATGGTGACGCTGTGCATGGCGCTGTTCTCGGTCATCCGGTTGATCCAGCCCAATGTCCACCCGGCCGAACGCTGGCTGCACGGCGTGGCCATCGCCGTCGGCGTCTATGGTTCGATCCTGGCGCAGAGCCGCGGGCCGATCCTGGCGTTCATTCCCGCCATGCTGATGGTGATTGCGGTGCACGTCCGTCGCACCCGGCGCTGGCGGGGGGCACTGGCCTTCGTCGGTGCCCTGGTCATTGGCGTGGTCGGCGCCACCTCGGTGCTGAACCATGAGGTGATCCAGCGCTTCGGTGAGGTCAGTGGCGAGATCTCCGGTTTCAACCAGGAAAACGAGGTCGGCTCGGTCCGCGAGCGCATCGCCATGTGGGGCGTGGCGGTCGACGCCTTCGCCGAGCATCCCGTGGCGGGGGTGGGCCTGAACCAGTTCGGTACCTATGCACGTGAGGGCATCGCCCGCGGCGAGGTGTCCGAGTCGATCTTCCGCTACAACCACCCACACAACGAGTACCTGGAAGCGGCGGTGACCGGTGGCGTGCCGTTGCTGCTGATCATGCTGCTGGTCTTCATCCTGCCCGGCATCCATTTCGTGCGACGTCTCGGCCACGCCGACGACATCACCGCGATGATCGCCACCGCCGGACTTGCCGTGGTCATCGTCTATGCGCTTTCGGCGTTCACGGACAACGTGTTCTACCGGGCGATGCCGCATTCGTTCTATTTCTACCTGGTGCTGGGTTTCATGCTGGCGACCGCCTTGCCGGCGCGTGACCTGCTCCGGCCAGGGAGTCCCTCCTGATGGCGCATATCCATCTGCTGGCCGCCGACAACCAGCGTGGGCTGTCCCATGACATCCAGGTGATCGAGCGCTCGTTGCAGCAGCTCGGGCACACGGTGACGGTCAGCCGCCTGGACGCGGTCCGCAATGGTGGCGCCTGGAAACTCCGCGGAATGCGCCTGCGCAGGCTGCTGGCCTCGTGGCTGAGCCTGGGGCGCACGCCGGCCCGGTTCGACGTCAACATCTCGCTGGAACATGTCCGGCCGGCGAGCTTCGGACTGGCCAACGTCAATCTGTTGATCCCGAATCCGGAATGGGTGTCCGCACGCAGCCTGCGGATCCTGCCGCGGTTCGATGCGTTGCTGACCAAGACCGAAGAAGCCACGCGCATCTTCAACGCGCTGGGCATGCGCGCGCTGGAAGTCGGTTTCTGCAGCCGTGACCGCTACGACCCGGCAGTGCCGCGCAGGCCGCGCAGCTTCCTGCATGCGGCCGGTACCAGCCGTATGAAGGGAACGGCTGCACTCGTCAATGTCTGGAAACGGCACCCCGAATGGCCCTTGCTGACCATCCTGCGCGGCGGCCCTTCGGACGAAGATGAGGGCGGTGCCGCGAACCTGAGAATCGTCCGCGAGCGGCTGCCCGACCAGGAGGTGCAGCGCCTGCAGAACGAACATGCGTTCCACCTGTGCCTGTCGCAGACCGAAGGCTGGGGCCACTATCTGGTGGAAGCGATGAGCTGCGGGGCGGTGGTGATCACCTGTGACGGCGCGCCGATGAATCAGATGATCGACGACAGCCGCGGCATCCTGGTTGCCGCGCACGAGGGCGAGCCCTGCCATCTGTCCAGGACCTGGCATGTGGATGAGAAGGCGCTGGAACAGGCCGTCGAGCGCGCGCTGGCGATGGATGAGGCCGAGTGGACCCGGCTGGGCGCCAATGCACGCGCATGGCACCTGGCCAGCGAGGTGGCGTTCCCGCGCCGTCTGGGCGATGCCCTGGCCGAGCTCTGAGCTGATGTGGGGCTGGTCGCTGCAGCCCGCTCAGCCAGGCACCAGGGTGATCTGCGGATGGCTGCCGAAGATCTCCATGACGATCTCGAAGTAGGTCTGTCCCTGGCCAAGCGCCAGTGCCGTCAACTGAGCGTGGATGGCCGCACCGTTGAACCTGCCGCCCTGAGCGAGTTTCGATTGCAGCCAGGCGCGCGTGGTCTCGCGGCCCAGTGCATCGCGGCTGTGGGCGATGTCACGCCACACCACCGTGGCGATGGCATGGCCTGCGAGAGCGCCGTAGCCGCCGTGAAGCAGGTCATCAAGCGCATCCAGGCTTGCGCCCAGTTGCCAGTCTTCGTCGGCCATGAACACGCGATTGATTTCCACGTAGAGGCTGGCGATGTCGTTGATGGACGCGCCTTCGATGTGCAGGATCCGTGTCATCTGCAGACTGTAGCCCTCCCGGGCGGCGGTTGTGTCCGGCGCAGATAATCCAGGGCCGCTTCGGATGGAGTTGGCATGATTATGGTGTTAAACCTGCGTGATTTTCATCGGGCGCTGGCGTGTCAGCGGTATTCGATAATGATATGGCGCCATTATCTGTCGCCTTGTTTTCTGACTGCCTGCACAGTTCCATATATTTGGATCGGTCCATATATAAAGTCCCGTAAAGTTTCCCTTCGCTGCGCCGCCATCGAACGTACGGCCACGATCAAGGGAATTGAGATGCTTGCCTTACGTAATCTCCGTGTGGGATCCCGGCTTGGCGCCGGCTTCGGTCTGCTGCTGCTGTTCATCATGGCCATCGTTGGCCTGGTGCTGTATGGGAATCAGCGGAAATCCGCCCAGTTCGAGAAAGTGGTGGACGTCAACATGGTCAAGATGCGTTTGTTGAATGACATGCTTGATACCAACAACGCGGTGCTGATGCATCGCCGCCTGATGGTGATCAAGCGGGGTGATGAGTTCGACAGGGATTACCAGCATGCCCAGGAGTTGTCGCGGACCTATGACGGTATCTGGGCCAAGTACATCAAGATTCCGCGTGACGCCACCGGCGATACCCTGGTCGCGCGCATCGAGGCGGCACGAAAGGCCACCGATGCATCAACCCAGCAACTGCATGAGCGCATGAAGGTGGGGGATTTTGATGGGGCAGCGAAGGAGCTGCTGGCCGAGCACGGTCTGGCAACGGCCTGGAATGAATCCATCTCGGCCCTGCTGCGCCACCAGGAAACACTGACCGAACGCAGCCGCGAAGAGTACCGCGCAACCGAATCGTGGACCGGCACGCTGTCGATCGCGTTCGGGGCACTGAGCCTGCTGCTGGGCACGTTGGCGGCCTGGGCGATCACCCGCAGCCTGACCCGTCCGCTGGAAGGCGCGGTGAAGCTGGCCGACGGCATCGCCAGTGGCCGCCTGGACAGCAGCATCGACGCCACCGGCAACGACGAGGTGACCCAGCTGCTGAAGTCGATGCAGCGCATGCAGGCACAGCTGCAGTCGGTGATGGCGGCACAGGGCGAGCTGGCACGCCAGCACGATGCCGGCAGCCTCAGCTACCGCATGGACGAGAGCGCATTCCCCGGCGACTACGGGCGCATGGTGCATGAGACCAATGCGCTGGTTGGATCGCACGTGCAGGTACAGAACCGGCTGATCGAGGTGATGAAGCACTACGCACGCGGCGATCTGTCGGTGGACATGGACCCGCTGCCCGGCGAGAAGGCGGCGATCACCCAGGCGATGGACGAAACCAAGTCCAGCCTGTCGGCGATCAACAGCGAGATCCGCCGGCTGGCGACGGCGGCCGCGGCAGGCGACTTCAGCCTGCGCGGTGATGAAGATCGCTTCGCCTACGATTTCCGCGACATGGTGGCAGGGCTCAATCGCCTGATGCAGACCACCGACGAGAACCTGGTGCAGGTCTCGACCCTGCTGCAGGCCATCTCGCGCGGCGACCTGACCGTGCGCATGCAGGGGGATTTCCACGGCGTGTTCGCGCGCATGCGTGATGACTGCAACGCCACCGTCGATCAGCTCAAGCAGATCGTGGGCCGTATCCAGGCCAGTGCTTCCAGCATCAACCTGGCAGCGGGCGAGATCGCCTCGGGCAACACCGACCTGTCGCGGCGTACCGAACAGCAGGCGGCGAACCTGGAAGAAACGGCAGCGTCGATGGAAGAACTGACCTCTACCGTGAAGCAGAACGCCGAGCATGCACGCCAGGCCAACCAGCTGGCCATCGGCGCGCATGGTGTTGCCTCGCAGGGCGGTGAAGTGGTCGGGCAGGTGGTCACCACGATGTCGGCCATCGAAGCCGCGTCGAAGAAGATCGCCGAGATCATCTCGGTCATCGATGGCATCGCCTTCCAGACCAATATCCTCGCGTTGAACGCGGCGGTCGAAGCTGCGCGTGCTGGCGAGCAGGGCAGAGGCTTTGCAGTGGTGGCCAGCGAAGTGCGTACGCTGGCGCAGCGCTCGGCGGGCGCGGCCAAGGAGATCAAGGGCCTGATCGAGGATTCGGTCGGCAAGGTCGCAGACG
Organism: Stenotrophomonas sp. GD03819; assembly: GCF_029841665.1. Classification (NCBI taxonomy): domain Bacteria; kingdom Pseudomonadati; phylum Pseudomonadota; class Gammaproteobacteria; order Lysobacterales; family Lysobacteraceae; genus Stenotrophomonas; species Stenotrophomonas sp. GD03819. The sequence continues at coordinate 35,912 of NZ_JAOCEW010000008.1, read as the reverse complement.
GCTCGGCGCTGGTCCGCCAGGCCGGCACCACGATGGGCGAGATCGTGGCCTCGGTGCAGCGCGTGACCGACATCATGGCCGATATCTCTGCTGCCTCCCAGGAGCAGAGCTCGGGCATCGAACAGGTCAACCAGGCGGTGGTGCAGATGGATGAGACCACCCAGCAGAATGCCGCGCTGGTCGAAGAAGCCAGTGCCGCAGCGCGCTCGATGGAGGAGCAGGCGAACCTGCTGGCCGAAGCCGTGTCGGTGTTCCGCACGGGGGCGGTGACCGCCGCCGCCGCAGTACGCCCGGCGCTGGCAGCCGTGGCGGCATCGGTTGCGCCGGTACGCCGGCCTGCGGTGCTGTCGCCGCGGCTTGAGCCGACGCTGGCCGCCAATGCGGGTGGTTGGGAAGAGTTCTAGCAGAGGGCAATGCCGGCAGGGAGACGGCGCCCATCGCGACGGCTGGTCGCGATGGGCGAGGATCTTCTTCCTGAACGTGCGATGGCCGATGAAGTGGCGGACACGCGCATTTCACTTCCGGTTGCCAACCGCGGGAGGACACTGATGCCATACCGGAACTCAGGAGATGGCCATGAAGACCTCGACCCGATTGCTTGTGCTGGGCACCCTGCTGGCGGCTTCGTCGGTGGCCGGCGCGCAGACCTACGGGCCGCGCGATGAGGGACGCAAGTTCAATGACGGCAGCCGCGTGGTCTGCAAGAACGTGGAAGTGCAGCGTAATTCGCGCGATCCCAACCGCATCGCCGGTACCGCCACTGGCGCCGTGATTGGTGGCCTGCTGGGCAACCAGGTGGGCGGTGGCAACGGCAAGAAGCTGGCCACCGTGGCCGGTGCCGTAGCGGGCGGCGCTGCCGGCCGCCAGATCCAGGGCAACAGCCAGCAGAAGAACGGCGACCGCGTGGTCGAGCGCCGCTGCGAACGCGTTTACCGCTGACCGATGATGCCCACAGCGTAATCCCCCTTCCGCAACGCAGTTCCTCGAACGCCGGCCTCGTGCCGGCGTTCCTCGTTGTGGGGCCCCGTATCGCCGGCCGCTGTGTCGCGCCTATACTGCGCCGACCTCCAAGGATGAATGCCCTGTGAACGAATTGCCCGTCGCAGAGTCGCACGTGCCCGTTGCCGAGCCCGGACCCGAGGCGAGCACGCGCTTCGGTCGGCTGCGCGAGCGTACCGATGAGTTGGAACTGTTCATTTCCGGCCTGCTGGCGTTCGCACTGTTGGCGGTGCCTGGCTACCTGTTCGATGCGTGGGCGCGCAGCAGCCTGCACACGGAAGGCATGTACTTCCAGGTGCTGTGGTTTGGTTTCAGCATCAGCGTGGGCATGTGTTACGTGCTGGCGGTAGCGCTGATCGCGCACCTGACCGTGCGCGGGTACTGGATAGGCCTGATCGGGCTGAAATCGCACTTTCCCAAGGGCATCGACTGGGAACGGCTGCCGCAGATGGGCCCGGTATCGCGCGCTTTCCTCAAGGCGCGCGACGGTGGCCTGGACGGCAGCATCGAACGCGCTGATCGTTTGGCCACCATGCTCTTCTCCACCACGCTGCTGGCGGTACAGACGCTGGCCGGCACCCTGGTGATGGCCGTGCTGACGTTGTGCGTGGCGATGGCGATCAGTGCGCTTGCCGGTGGTTCCGATCGTGTGGCCATGATCGTGGTCGGTACCGTGCTGGCCAGCCTGCTTGTACTCGCACTGGTTCCTGCACTGCTGGAGCGTGTCATTGCGCGCCGGCAGCGGCGCGACCAGCCCTATGACGGCGTGCAGCGGTGGCTGCAGCGCTTCCTGGCGGGCCTGCAACGGATTCCCCTGCTGCGCCTGATGCAGACCATGCAGTTGACCCTGCAGAGCAACCTGCGCTCGCGTTCGTTCATGGCGGTCTATCTGCTGGCGGTGATGGTGGCCATGGTGCTGGGCGGGGTGCAGGTGCTGGGTTCGGTGAAGTTCTCGCTGTTCAACCGCTACCAGGTGATGACCGACGAGGCCGTCGAACACGGCATGTTGAGCGCGCATTACGAATCGATGCGTTCGGCGCACGATCAGCTGCTGCCGTACCCGATGATCCCGTCGGACACTATCAGTGGTTCACGCCTGCGTGTGTTCATTCCACACCGCCCCCAGCGCGACAACCCGCTGGCGCGCCAGCACTGCACCGCCTTGCCCGCCGCACGCAATGAAGCGACTGGCGCAAAGGCTGCCAGCGCAGCGGTGGAGTGCCTGTCCCGGTTGTGGCGGGTGCAGCTGGATGGCACGCCGGTTGACCTGCACGCCTTCATGCCGATGGAGCGCCGCGATCTCGACATGCGTGGCCTGGTGGGCTATCTGCCCATGGCGACGCTGGCACCGGGTCGCCATGACCTGAGCCTGGTCTGGAATGCCGAAGGGGGCGAACGCGGCCCGGAGCGACGCCGCGAGTACCGCATCCCGTTCTGGTACGCGCCCGACCCCTGAAAAGGGGGCGGAGGGGATTGAGCCGCATCCCCCGACCTTGCCGTTTACGACTCAATCCCCTTCGTCCCCTTTTTTTCGAGGAGGCGCCAGGCGGCGAGGCTGCCGTAGAGCAGCAGCAGGACGGTGAGAGTGATCAGTTCGTGGCCGACTTCAGCCAGGCGGGCGTCCATCTGGTTCAGGCGCACCATCAGGTTGATGCCCGAGGTGGTCGGCAGCAGCTGCGCCAGCCAGACCAGCGGTTGCGGCGTCATCACCGCCGGCCACGACAGGTTGGCCAGGAAAAACAGTGGGATCGAGGTGGCGATGATGTACTGGAAGGCGCGTTCGCGGGTGCGGAAGAAGCTGCCGACGAACAGGCCGAACGCCACCGTGGCGGCGATGAACAGCGGGCCGCCCAACAACTGGCCCAGTGGATTGCCGCCGCGCGGATAGTCCTGCACCCACGCGGTGAAGCCGGCGTACCAGAACAGACCGAACAGGCCGATCAGGCTGAAGCCCAATGCCATGCCCGCCAGCGTTGGCAGGTCGAAGCGCAGGCGCCGGCCCAGCGCGAGTCGGCGGCCACCGAGCAGCACGCCGATGCCCATCAACAGGGTCTGGTGAACGATCAGCTCGGCCACGCCGGGCACGATGGCGCTGCCATAGCCTTCCTGCGTGTTGTACAGCGGGCGCTGCACCAGGGTGACCGGCGGTGCCTGCGGTGCGCCCATGAAGGCCGCCTGGCCGACTACCGCCTCACGCCCGAACGCGCCCAGTGCATCGGCCACGCTGCCCAGCACCCAGCTGGCACGGCCCAGGTAGGCGCCGTTGCCGAGCAGCACCAGCTTGGCCGGATGGCCGCGCAGGATGTCGCGTTCCAGGTTGGCCGGGATCAGTACGATGCCCTCGGCGTGGCCGGCTTCCAGCTGCTGGCGTGCACTGTCGATGTCTGCCGGTTGCCCGACCACGCGTGCAACGCGGAGTGCATCGAGCTTTCGCAGCAGCGCGCGGCTGGTCGCGCTGTGGTCTTCGTCCACCACCAGCACCGGCAGGTTGCCGGCCACCTGGTGGCGGTACGCGGCCGGGTAGAAGAACGAATACAGGATCACCGCGCCGACCATCACCACGATCGCGTAGCGGTCGCACAGGACCGCCATCAGGGTCTGCCGGAGGCTGCGCCACAGTGCGCTCATGCGTCGCCCCCCGCCGGCTGTGCGGCTTCTGGGGTACGCGCGAAGGCGATCAGGCGCAGGCCGCCGATGCCGCCAGCCACCACTGACATCAACAACAGCGTGGTCAGCGGCCATATCGAAACCTGCAGCGGCGAACCGATGAACTGCTGCTGGGTCTGCAGCTTGATGTAGGCGCTGAGTGGCAGCAACTGATGCCAGATACGGGTGAACAGGGGGCCATCCAGCACCGGGAAGGTGGCGCTGGAGAATGCCAGTGCGGTGCCGATGCTGAGGCCGACCGCGGACAGCGCGGTACCCATGTCGCGGGTGACGCCGACGAAGAACAACGCGTAGGCGGCCGTGGCCAGGTAGAACAGTGGCTGTGCGAGCAGCAGCACGAGCGCGCTGCCGGCCACACCATCGCCGCGCAGGCAGGCCAGGTACCCAATGCCGAGCGCGCCATACAACGAGAACAGCAGAGTGTACGGCGCGACCTTGCCGGCAATCGCCGACCACGGCGTGCGACCCAGCCAGGCGGGCAGGGTGCCGTCGCGGATCTCGCGGCCAAGGCTGCCGGCTACGGCCAGCGCCAGTACCAGCGACAGCACCGCCGGGAAGATCAGTGGCAGCAGGAACAGTTCGTAGCTGCGTGCCGGGTTGTACAGGATGTCCGACTGCACCGCGATCGGCGCCGCACGCAGCTTGCCCGGGCCGACCTGCAGGCCGATGCGCTCGCGCAGCAGGCCCGCGTTCCAGGCCGCGACCGCATCGCCGATATCGCGTGCCGCCGACTGGCCGGTGGTCATGTAGGTGGCGTTGTAATAGGCGAACACCGTGCCCTGGCGCCCGCGCAGCGCCTGGCGGGTGACATCACGCGGCACCAGTACGATGGCGAACACATCCAGGCGGCGCAGCTGCGAACGGGCGTCTTCCATGTCCACGGGCTGGCTGGCGATGCGCACGCCCGGGCTGGCATCGAGCATGCGCAGCAGCAGGCGGCTGTCACTGCTGTGGTCGAGGTCGACCACAGCAATGGGGATATCGCGCATCACCGACGGCGTGAACATCCACGCCATCACTGCCAGCATCAGCAGGGGCAGCAGGGTCACCAGCAGCAGGTCGGCACGGTTACCGCGCAGCGACTGCAGCTCGCGCCGCCACGAAGCGGCGAAGCCGTTGCGGTCGGGGCTCAGTGCTGGGGCCATGCGAACAGCACGCTCATGCCGGGGCGGAAGCCCTCGATGCGGCGTACCGGGCGCACCCGCACCTCGAAGCTGCGGACGTCGTAGCCGGACGACTGGCGGGTGGTGCGCCAGGTTGCATAGTCGCCGGCCGGATTGATGAAGTAGACCTCGAACTCACCGTCCTGGTTGAGTGCCGGCACGCTGCCCTGCAGCTTGCTGCCGACCTTCAGGCCCTGCATCTGCGATTCGCGCAGGTTCATCGCCACCCACATGCGGTCGATGTCGACCAGGGTGAACACGGGATAGCCGGCTGGCACCAGCTCGCCCGGGTCGGCCATGCGCTTGTTGATCTCGCCGGCCACCGGCGCGCGCCCTTCGACTTCGACACGCGCAGCGTTGACTTCGGCCACCGCGCCCTGTGCCTGCTGCACCTGGCCCTGCGCGGCGCGCTTGTCCTGCTCGCGTGCGCCGGCCAGCGCCATGTCGTACTGCGCACGGGCGGCACGGGCCAGTTCACGCGAACTGGTGGCCTGGGCATGCGCTTCATCGCGCTTCTGCCGGGTCATCACCCCTTCGTTGAACAGGTTCTGCACGCGCTGGTAGGTGGCCTCGGCCAGCGTCGCACCAGCTTCGGCGCGCTTCCAGTTGGCTTCGGCGGCGCGGATGTCCTCGCTGCGCGCGCCTTCGTCGGCCTTGTCGGCCACCGCCTGCGCGGCGGCCAATGCGCCATGCGCCTGCTGTTCCTTGGCGGCCACTTCGGGGCTGTCGAGCAGGAACAGCACCTGGCCGGGCTGTACACGGTCGCCCTCGCGCACCTTCAGTTCGGCCACGCGCGCGGTGATCTTGGCGGCCACGTTGATGGTGTCCGCATCGGCCATGCCCTGGATCTGGTCGGCCGGGCTGCGCCAGGCCAGCCACAGGCCGAGCACCACCACGATCAGCAGCACCACTATCAGGATCGGGCCCAAGCGGCGCTTGCCGGGGGGCGTTTTCGCTTCGTCGTGCAGCACATCACTCATGGTCGATCACCTCGTCCGCACGCCGCCGGAACTCTTCGAAACGGTCCATCTGTCCACTGACCTCCAGCAACTGTGCCAGCGCAATATCGTATTGGTAGGCGGCCTGCGCACGCTCGACACGGGCACCGCCCAGGCCGAGCCGCGCGTCGATTACATCAAGCGAAGTCGCCTGGCCTTCGCGGAACGCCAGCTCCTGCAGGCGCAGGTTTTCCTGTGCCTGGGCGATGCTGCTGTCGAGCAGTACGAACTGCTGTCGCGCGGTTTCCAGTTCGTTCCAGGCCTTGCGCACGCCCAGTGCGACCTGGTTTTCGGCCTCGCGCAGGCCGGCTTCGGCCTGCTCCTGCTGCGCGCGCGCAGCGCTGATCTGCGCCGGCCGCGAGTTCGGCGACAGGAAGGTGTACTTCAGGCCGATGCCGAACGCCCAGTCCGGGTCGGTCAGCATTTCGTCGCGGCGGCGGAAGTCGTACTGGCCGAAGGCGAAGATCTGCGGTTTCAGCTTGGCCTGCTGCACGCGCACGCCCTGTTCGGCCTGCGCCACCATCGCCCGCAGGCGTGCGATCTGCGGCTGGCGCGCCTGCGCGGTGCGCTCGAAGCTGGCCACCGGCTCCAGCGGCACGCGCTGCACGAACAACGGCGATACGGGCTGTACTTCGCCACCACTGCGCAGCAGCGTGGCCAGCGCAGCCTTCAACGTGGCCAGATCGTTCACCGTCTTCTGGTACTCACGCTCGGCCTTGTCGCGGGCCACGGTGGCCTGCAGGCGCTGAGCACGGGTGGCGAAGCCCTCGCGCTCCAGCTTCTCCGCATCGGACAGATGTTGGTTGAGGCCATCGCGCACGTCGCGGCGTACGTCCACTGCCTGCTCGGCCAGGCGCTGGCCAAAGTAGGCCTGGGCCAGCTGCACGGTCAGCGATTGGCGCTGTGCTTCGCGTTCGGCACTGGCCTGTTCGTGGGCGGCGCTGGCGGCACGTTGTGCGGCCGGAATCACGCCGCCGGTGTACAGCGGCAGCACAGCCGTCACCACCGGTCGCGTTCTCCAGTCGCGCTCGGTGAACGACAGCGGCGAATCGATGCCGAAGGCTTCAGCCACGGGGGCCAGCGAGCCCAGTGGCAGGGTGAGGGTCTTCTGGAACTGCAGGCGGCGCACTTCGCCGGTGATCTCCGGCAGGCGCAGCAGGCGGGTCGCGTCCTGCAGGTCCTGCTTGTTGCGTACCGCTGCGTCAGCGGCCGCCAGTGCATCGGAGACCTGCTCCAGGCGTTGCCGCGCCTGTTCCCAGTCCAATGCAGGTGCGTCGGTGTTGTTCTGCGCGTACGCAGCGAATGGCAGGCAGGTCGCCAGCGCCAGCGCCAGCGCGGGCTTCGCGCGGTGCATCCTTGTACGTCGGCCGATCACGCCCATGCCGTCCCAGTGGTGAAGAAGTGCGCAAACGGTAGTGCGCGCGGCGTGAAGCCCGGGTCTGCGGTCATCGGATTGTCCTCAACGAAGGGTGCCGCTGGCCGCAGTGCGCAGCGCCTGGGTGATGTGCTGCAGCGTGCTTGAACGCACGGCGGCATGCTGCCAGTACAGCGGCACATCGAGCCAGCGGCGGGGTTCCAGTACCACCACGCGGCCGGCGCGCACGGCGGGTGCGACCAGCGTTTCCGGGGCCATGCCCCAGCCGAGTCCGCACGCGGCGGCTTCGACGAAACCGGTGGAGGAGGGCAGGTAGTGTAGCGGTGGCTGCAGCCGCGCGCGGGTCAGGCGCCGCACGAAGCGCCATTGCAGTTCATCCTTGCGGTTGAACACCAACATGGGGGCGTGCGCCAGGGCCGCGGCCTGCATGCCGTCACTGAAGTACTGGCGGGCGAAGCCGGGCGAGGCGATGGCGTGGTAGCGCATCGCGCCGAGCGGGTGTACGTTGCAGCCCTTCACCGGCTGTCCTTCGGCGGTCACTGCACCCAGCACACTGCCGTCGCGCAGCAGCTGCAGGGTGTGGTCCTGGTCGTCCATGCGCAGGTCGAACAGGTAGCCATGGCGTTGGTGCAGGTCGGCGATGGCCGGCACGAACCAGGTATCGAGCGAGTCGTCGTTGACCGCCAAGGGGATCGGCGTACGTGCGGCGTCGCTGCCGCGTTCGGGCAGCAGTTCGGCCACTGCCTCGGCCTCCAGTGCCTGCATCGGCCGGACGCGGCGCAGCAGTGCCTCACCGGCGGCGGTGGGCCGGCACGGTGCCTGGCGCACCACCAGCACCTGGCCAAGCCGGTCCTCCAGGGCCTTGATCCGCTGCGACAGTGCCGACGGACTGATCGACAGCCGGCGCGCCGCAGCCTCGAAGCTGCCTTCTTCCAGCACTGCGGCAAATGCGGACAGTTGCGGATGTACCAGGTCCACCAGCACCTCTTCAGTATTTCTGCACAGGATAAAGAATAATCAGTTTGTCTTAACGTGTCCGTTGGCCGCACCCTGCGCGTCCCCCCGCTGCCTGGCCTGTCCTGATGTGGATCGCCGCTACCGCCGCCGGCCTGTTCGCAGGTGCCGGCCTGATCATCGCCATCGGCGCGCAGAACGCCTTCGTGCTGCGCCAGGGTCTGCAGCAGCGTCATGTGGGGAGGGTGGTGCTGGCCTGCGCCGGTGCGGACATCGCGCTGATACTGGCCGGTGTCGGCGGCATGGGGGCGCTGGTGCTGCAGTGGCCGCTGCTGCTGCAGGTGCTGCGTTTCGGTGGTGCGGCCTTCCTGCTCTGGTATGGCCTGCAGGCGGGATTGCGCGCGTGGCGCGGTGGCAGTGCGCTGGCCGCCGCCGAGGCGCAGGGCGGCAGTGGGCGCCAGGTGCTGCTGACCTGCCTGGCCTTCACCCTGCTCAACCCGCACGTCTATCTGGATACGGTGGTACTGCTGGGCAGTCTGTCCACGCGCTACCCGGGCGATCTGCGCTGGGCCTTCGCCGCCGGTGCGTGCGTGGCCAGCGTGGCCTGGTTCTGTTCTCTTGGTTATGGCGCGCGCCTGTTGCAGCCGGTGTTCCGCAGATCGGGCGCCTGGCGGATGCTGGACGCCGGCGTGGCGGTTTTCATGTTCTGCCTGGCCACGCTGCTGCCGTTGCGTCCTTTATCGCCATGAGTGCGTGACGCACGCCGGTGTTGCGTATGTGTTCCACCGATACAGTTCACGTGGCCGGATACAGCGCGGATAATGCGCGCCTGGTCGCGACCCCGCCGCGCATGCCGTTGTTCGGCAGCCCCCCGGTCGCCTGTGTTCTCGTTGTACGACCGCCACGGTGCGGCATCGGTGTTGCATGAAAGACAATCTACAGCTGCTCCTGTCCCACCTGGGGCGCACCTCCCTGTTCGGCCTGATGATGGCGCTTCCGCCTGCGTTGGCCTGGCTCGACATCCATTGGCTGGGCAATGCCGTCGGCGAGTGGTCGCTGGTCGAACTGACCCAGGAAGGCTTCCTGGTCGCCAGCGTGGCTGCCTTCGTCCGGCTTGCGTTGCGGCGTGCCGATGATCGGGCCTTTGCCGTGCTGGCGGCAGCGCTGTTCGCCTGCATGCTCCTGCGTGAGATGGATGAGGCGCTGGACCTGATCGCACACGGCTTCTGGAAGTATCCGGTGGGTGTGCTGATCATCGGCTCACTGGCCTGGGCCAGCCGCGACTGGCGCCGGGCCATGCAGGCGCTGGTGCGTTTTCTCGTATCCCGGCCGGGTACCGTGATGACGATTGGTCTGGTCCTGCTGCTGTTCTATTCGCGCCTGATCGGCATGACGTCGTTGTGGACCGGACTGTTGGGTGATCAGTACATCCGTGTGTTCAAGAACACCATCGAGGAGACCACCGAGCTTCTTGGTTACACCTTCATTCTCGCAGCCAGCGTCGGCTATGTGGCACATCGGGTGCGCGAGCCGCTGACGGCGCGCAAGCGCACCGTGCATGAGGACGCCGGGATGCAGCAACGGCCACTCTAGGCGCCATCCACCGCGCATAACGGCGTCTCGCCGGGGCGCAGGGTCAGTACGCGCACGCCGCTGCGGGTGACTGCCACGGTGTGTTCGAACTGCGCCGACAGCTTGCCGTCGCGCGTGTAGACCGGCCATGCGTCCGGCTGCTGGCGGATGGCCGGCTTGCCCTGATTGAGCATCGGCTCGATGGTGAACACCATGCCTTCTTCCAGCACCATGCCGGTGTGGGGATGGCCGTAGTGCAGGATCTGCGGTTCCTCGTGCATTTCCTGGCCGATGCCATGGCCGCAGTATTCCTTCACTACGCTGTAGCCGTGGCTGCGCGCGTGGCGGGCGATGGCGTGGCCGATGTCGCCCAGGCGTGCGCCGGGGCGCACCGCGGCGATGCCTTTCCACATCGCCTGGTAGGTGGTCTGCACCAGCCGGCGCGCGGCGTAGTCGACCTCACCGACCAGGTAGGTGGTGCTGGAGTCGGCGATGTAGCCGTTCTTCTCCAGGGTGATGTCGAGGTTGACGATCTGACCGTTGTGCAGCACGTCGGTGGTGCTGGGCACGCCGTGGCAGATGACGTTGTCGATCGAGGTATTGAGCACGTACGGGAAGCCGTACTGGCCCTTGCTGGCCGGCCGCGCCTGCAGCTCATCGACGATCATGCGTTCGACGAAATCGTTGATCTCCATCGTGCTGCGGCCCTGCAGCGGCAGCTGGTCGAGTGCGGCGAACACCTGCGCCAGCAGGCGACCCGATTCGGCCATCAGCGCGATCTCGTCGGGGCGCTTGATGATGCCCATCGGCTCAGACCTGGCCCGGGGGCAGCAACGGTGGCTGCACGCCGGCCGCGCGCAGCTCGCTGGCGACGATGTCCTGGAAACTCAGCGTAGGGTTCAGCTCGCACAGCATGCCGACCCGGATCCAGAAGTTGGCCTGGGCGTTGATCGAACGGCTGGAGACGGTGCAGGCACGGCGCAGCTGGTCGTGCAGGGTGTCATCGATGTTGACGATGCCCATGGGCGGTCCTGGAGGGTTCAATATACGAAGCGTATATGTTTCGTATATCCCTCTCAAGCCGGTGTCGTTCAGTCCACGTGGGTGGCAAAGCGCAGCCGGTTGCCGTCCGGGTCGCGCAGCAGCATCTCGCGGCTGCCCCACTCGGTGTCATGCGGCGGCTGTTCGATCGGCACGTTGGCGGCGCTGAAGGCGCGGTGCAGGTTGTCGACGTCGTCGACGATGAAATACACCGCGCCGCCGACCTCGCAGTCGCCGCTATGTTCGGTGAGGAAGATCGTCTGGCCGTCGCGGGTGAGCTGGGCGAACAGCGGGAAGCCGGGTTCGAAGCGGTGTTCCCAGTCGACCACGAATCCCAGCCCCTGCACGTAGAACGGCAGGGTGGTGTCGGCGTGGCGCATGCGCAGCTGCGGGATGACGGTCTGGGGCATGGCGAGGGCTCCGAGGTGGGAACCCAGTGTAGAGCCGAGCCATGCTCGGCTGCTGTTCGCGGTGCCCGCAGTCGAGCATGGCTTGACTCTACAGAAGGCGCCAGCCGAGCGTGGGCTCGGCTCTACCCGGCTCTGGTAGTTGCCAACCTTGGTTGGCATTGCCGGACAGTGGTCAGCAGGCCGTCGGCACGGCAGCCATTGCCGCCAGCAGTTCGCGGTTCACCTGCTGGTGCCGGGCCTGCCAGGCAGGAAGATCATCGGCGCTGACGTCCGGCTGGCCATCCAGCGACGACAGCCAGCGCTTGAAGCGGCTCTGGTAGTTGGCCAACGACACTTCGCCGGTGATGTCACTGCCGACCAGGCCGCCGGCGCGCAGTGCCTCGATCACCACCAGCGCGTCCTCCAGCTGGAAGCGGCCCTGGTCCCAGTTGCTGCGGGCGACGTCCTCGGCGAACACGTCCTTGTCGATCGACAGGTAGGTGGGTTGTGGCGACTTGGCCTGTTCGGCAGCGAACGCGGCCACCAGGGCTTCGGGGTGCTCGAAGCGGCGGAAGGCGTGGCCCATGCCGAGGCGATGGCCCCAGTCGACATCCACGTCCATGCACCAGTACGTCAGGCGCCCGCCCATCAGCGGACGCCAGTGGTTCTCCCAGGCATGGCCGAGGCCGATGTCGCTGGAGGTGATGCCGAGTACATGGATGTGCGAGATATGCGGCAGCTTGCTGGCGGCGTTGACCCACGACCCGCAGTGCATGCCGAACGGGAAACGCATGTTGTCCGGATGGTTGTCCAGCACCACCAGCTGGAACGACGCCTGCGCGCGCATGCGGCGCAGCAGCGGCAGACTGAGATGGTGGAAGTCACCACTGCCGAGCATGACCGTGCCGAGCTGCGCGGGCAGCGGTGCCAGCACTTCGGCGGCGAAACGGTCCAGGGTGGCATTGCTGCAGGCGAAGCGCAGTGGATCGTGCCACTGCGGCAGGGCCAGGGTCTGCGCCTGTTGCAGCGGCAATACGCCACCGTCCAGGTCCAGGATCAGCGGGGAACGCACCAGCATCGCTCAGCCACCTCCATCAGGTTCGCCCTGCAGGTACGGGGCCAGCCGGCGCAGGGCGGCACGCAGCAGCGGGGAACGGGCATGGATCGCGTGCCGGGTGGAGGTGAAGCAGGCGCCCAGCTCGGCCTTGATCCGCGAGTCGGTCCAGCCGGCCACGTAGTGGCTCAGGCCGTGCTGCAGCGCGTACTCGAGGTTGTGCATCCAGCTGACCGCGTACAGGTTGTGCTCGCGCGACTGCGGGTAAGCCAGGCCGATGTACTTGTCCACCAGCTTGCCGGCATGCACGTAGCACAGGTTCCAGCCGATCAGCTGGCCCTGGTGTCGGTACAGGAACATCCGTCCCTGGCCCTGGCTGTCGGCCAGCAGGTACTGGAAATAGGGCAGGTCGAGCTGGTCGAAATGCACCGCGCTCTGCGCATACACGCCCAGGTACAGTGCATGCAGTTCGGCCTGCAGCCGTGGGTCGGCCAGGGCCGGATCTCCCGTGGCGATGCAGTCGATCTGCAGGTCATCCCGCGAACGGAGCTTGCGCCGGATGTTCTTGCGGCGCGAGGACGACAGGCGGCCGAGATAGCCGTCGATCGAATCGAAATCGATCGCCACCCAGGCCAGCGGCATGCCTTCCAGCTCAACGAAGCCGCGCGCCAGCAATGCCTGCAGGAAGGCAGCGCTGTGCGCATTGGCCGCGTCGTCCAGCAGCGGTGAATCGATGGCGAGGTCCTTCACCACCAGCAGCCGGGTATCGCCGATCGCGTGACGCGTCACGTCCTCGGCCAGCGCCTCCGGCGCGACGTGTGCCGGCAGCGGGGTGTACTCGGTGCTGGTGGCACCGACGAAGCGCGTCTTCCAGGTGATCCACGGCCGCCACAGGCGCGACAGCGGCAGGCCGAGCAGCCTGCCGCGAAGTTCGTCGTCCATCGTGGTGGTCAGGTCGAGCGGTGCACGGAAGGTCGGCAGGCCGCTGGGAAGGCGGCCTGCCTCGAATCCGAGCGGCGGGTGGGCCAGGAAGCCCTCCAGCAGCGCGGCCGGTTCCAGCGCGGTGCTGGATGCGCGTGACGTCATCTCCATCGGCACGGGAACCAGCAGCGCATCGACCTTAGCCCTTGGCCTTGGTCAGCGCCTGGTCGAGCAGGGTGATCGCCAGGTCGATTTCTTCGTAGCTGATGTCCAGCGACGGCGCAAAGGTGATCACGTTCTTGTACCAGCCACCCACGTCGAGCACGAGGCCCATGCGCTTGCCGTCGTGCAGCAGGTCACCGGCCAGGCCGATGTCGACCATGCGGTCCAGCAGTTCCTTGTTCGGGGTGTAGCCGTCGGCCTCGCAGATTTCCGCGCGCAGGGCCAGGCCCAGGCCGTCGACGTCGCCGATTTCCGGGTGGCGCTTCTGCAGGCCACGCAGGCCGTCGAGGAAGTACGCGCCCTTCTCCGGCACGGTGCGCTCGTAGTCCATTTCCTTGCCCAGCTTCAGCACTTCCAGGCCCAGGCGGGTGCCCAGCGGGTTGGAGTTGAAGGTGGAATGGGTGGAGCCCGGCGGGAACACGGTCGGGTTGATCAGCTCTTCGCGAGCCCACAGGCCCGACAGCGGGTTCAGGCCGTTGGTCAGCGCCTTGCCGAACACCAGCACGTCCGGGGTGACACCGAAGTGCTCGATCGACCACAGCTTGCCGGTGCGCCAGAAGCCCATCTGGATTTCATCGACGACCATCAGGATGCCGTACTTGTCCAGCACGCGCTTGAGGCCGGTGAAGAAGTTGCGCGGCGGAATGACGTAGCCGCCGGTGCCCTGGATCGGCTCAACGTAGAACGCGGCGTACTCGGCCTGGCCGACCTTGGGATCCCACACGCCGTTGTACTCGCTTTCGAACAGGCGCTCGAACTGCCACACGCAGTGGTCGGAATACTCGTCCGGGGTCATGCCCTTCGGGCGACGGAAGGGGTACGGGAACGGGATGAACATCGCACGCTCGCCGAAGTGGCCGTAGCGGCGGCGGTAGCGGTAGCTGGAGGTGATCGAAGACGCACCCAGGGTGCGGCCGTGGTAGCCGCCTTCGAAGGCGAACATCAGGCTCTTGCCGCCGCGCGCGTTGCGCACGATCTTCAGCGAGTCTTCAATGGCCTGCGCGCCGCCGACGTTGAAGTGCACGCGGCCGTCGAGGCCGAACTTCTCGTGCATGTCCACGGCAATGGTCTTGGCCAGCTGCACGCGGGTCGGGTGCAGGTACTGGCTGGCGACCTGCGGCAGGGTGTCGATCTGGTCCTTCAGCGCGTCGTTCAGGCGCTTGTTGCTGTAGCCGAAGTTGCAGGCCGAGTACCACATCTGCAGGTCGAGGTAGGGCACGCCCGCACCGTCGAACATGTAGCTGCCTTCGCCGCGCTGGAAGATCTTCGGCGGGTCGACGTAGTGGACGGTGTCGCCGAAGGAGCTGTAGCGGGCTTCGTCGGCCAGCAGCTGCGCGTCGGAGGCAGCGGCGTCGGCGTTCTTGTCAAAAATGTTCATGCAGTTCGGTTCCGTGAAGGACGTTCGAAAGAGGTGGCGGGGGCGTGCTCAGGCGGTGGCCAGCAGCAGGGGCAGTGCGGTGGGCTGCGGGCTGGCGTCGATGCGGCGTGGCTGCAGCAGGCTGCCATCGAGCAGACGCGGCAACAGCGCGATTGCATCGTGGAAGGTAGCGATGGCGGCATGCCCGATGCCGGCATTGGCGCAATGGGTGATCAGGCGGCGCTTGGCGAACACGAAGTCGGCATCTTCGGATACGCAGAAATCCGAGCTGCCGTCACCGATCATCAGCACGCGCGGTGCTTCGTTGGCGCGCGCCTGCGCGGCGCAGTTGCATTTGCAGGTGCCACTGCGGCAGCCTTCGGCCTGGTAGGGCGATTCCAGTTCCCAGTGGTCCCCGCACCAGCGCAGGTGGTTGGCCACCACCGGCAGTCGCGACAGGCCATGGTTGGCGAGGATGCGGTGGATCGCATAATCCAGGCCGTCGCTGACGATGCGCAGCGGCACGCCCAGCTGCTCGGCGCGGGCGACGAAGGCGACGAAGCCCGGATCGATCTGCACCTGGTCCAGGTGCGCATCGAGCGTGGCCGGGTCCAGCTTCAGCAGCCGCACCTGGCCCTGCATGCATTCACGCGAGCCGATCTTTCCAGCCTTCCATTGGTCTTCCAGTTCCTGCCAGCCCGGCTGGCCGTACTTTTCCAGCAGCGAGTCGATGACATCTTCGAGGCTGATGGTGCCATCGAAGTCACACAGGATGCTCCAGTGCATGGGCGGGTCCGTCGATGAAAGAAACGCCCGGCCCGATGCCGGGGCAGACTCAATGTAGGCAGGCCGCCTTTCTCGTTCCTTTCCTGTTGAAAGGCTTCATTGACGGGCTGGGAAAGCGTTCAGGAAGGTGCATGGATGAATGCGTGAGGTGCAGTCCATCCGTGCGTCTTGAAGTCACGCGCGGGCCAGCACCTGCAGTATTTCGGCCGTCTCTTCACGGGTCTGCCAGGCACTGTTGCCAAGGGTCAGCATGCGTGCGGCGAAGTCGCGTGCGTTGGGCATGTCGTCCTGCGGCACGATGCCGCGCAGGTACGCGTAGTCGGGCAGGGCATGGATGAACATGCGGCTGGCGCCGAGCCCGCGTGGCCACAGGTCTTTCATTACGGCATCGCGGGCGCGCTGGCTGGGCAGCAGCAGCATCAGCATCGGCCAGGTGCCACCGCTACCGGCAAGGCCGTCGACCACCTCAACGGCTGGCAGCTGTGCCAGCTGCACGCGCAGCTGCAATGCACGCAGGCGCCCTGCCTGCAGGAAGGCCGGCAGGCGCCGCGCGGCATGGGCACCGATGTTCTGCCGCCACTGGCTGACCCGGTGCTGCGGAATCTGCAGCGGGAAAATGTCACCGACCGCTTCTTCCAGGTCGCCACGCTGCAACGCACTGCGCAGCGGATTGCCGTACACCAACGACAGCAGCGATGGCCGATAGCAAGCGGCCAGGCCAAGCAGCTGCAGACTGCGCAGCAGTTCCCAGCGCAGGCTGGAACGCACCTGTTCGGCGGCATGTCCGGCCAGCGCGGCACGCAGCTCGTCATCGCGGCTGACCAGCAGGCCGCCTTCGTGCAAGCTCAGGCCCTTGCCGGCGGCCAGGCTGAAGAATCCGATATCGCCACGCAGGCCGACACTGCTGCTGCCGACCCGTGCACCGAGCGCCTGCGCGGCATCCTCGATCACCCAGGCGCCAGCGCCGCGCGCAACCTCGCAGGCCAGCTCGACATCGGCGATGCGCCCGCCCAGGTGGGTCGGCAGGATCGCCAGCGTGCGTGCGTCGGCCAGGCGCTTGAGCTGGCCGGAGTCGAAGTCGAAATGGCCGTGGCGGGTATCGCACAGCTGCACGCGCAGGCCCAGGCTGTGCACCGCGATCGGCACCAGCGGGCAGGTATAGGCCGGCAGGATCACGGTGTCGCGCTTGGGCGCACGCTTGCGCAGCGTACGCAGCGCGATCAGCAGCGCGTGTGTGCCGGAACAGGTCAACTGCAGCGGCGGTGTGCCGAGCTGGCTGGCCAGGATCGCGCGCAGGTCGCCACCACCGGGCAGGAAATCGCTGGCCTGCATCGGCAGGCCAGCCGTCGGTGGCAGTTCGCGCGCGAACAGGCTCATCGCAGGGTGCTCACGCGGCGCTTTCGGCGGGGCTGTGCGGGTCGTCGGCTTCCGCGCGGCCGAGGCAGACGATGCCGGCCACGATCAACACCGCACCGAGCAGATGGTGCAGCGTCAGCGGCTCGTTCAACAGCCACGCCGACAGCAGCAGCACGCTGATCACTTCCAGGTGCGAGGCGGCGAATGCGGGGCCGATCGGCGCATGCCGCAGCAGGCTCATCCAGGTGAAGAACGCACCCACGTAGCCGAGGATGGCGCCGTACACCCACGGCTGCGACAGCACGCGCAGCAGCCACGCAGTGTTGGCCTCGACCGGCAGCGCGGCATCGCCGGCGTACTTGAAGCACAGCTGGGCCAGCGTGTCGAAGGCCATCAGCAGCGGGAAGCCGATGACATACAGGCGCCTCATGAGCCGGCCCCCACCACCGCCACGCCCGCCGTGACCAGCAACATGCCGGTCACCCGCAGCGGCGTGAGTTTCTCGCGGAACAGGAAACGGCCGGCGATCATCAGCGCGACGATGTTGATCGAGCCGAGCAGCACGCCCTTGGACAACGGCACCAGCGACAGGAACGCGATCCAGGCGACGAACTCAAGCACGTAGCAGGCGATGCCGATCCACAGCCAGGGGCGGCTGAGCATGTGTTTCCAGCGTTGCAGTCCTTCGCCTTCCTGCGGATCGCTGGCGGCGGCCTTGAAGGCGAGCTGGCCACCGGTATCGAGTACCACATTGGCCAGCCACAGCAGCGTGGCAAGTGCCCCCATTTCAGGCCACCGCCTTGAGCACGCCCGTGCGTTCACCGATCTCGGTGAAGAAGCGCGCGCTGCGGCGGATCACGTCGCGGCGTTCGCGGTCGATGGTGATCATGTGGTAGCTGTCTTCCAGCACCACCAGTTCCTTCGGACCGCTGACCCGCGACATCACCAGTTCGGCGTTGCCCATGCTGGCCACGTCGTCTTCGCGGGCGTGCATCACCAGGCATGGTGCGGTGACCTGGTGCAGATGGCGTCGGGTCCAGTTGCTCAACGCACGCATCTCGGCCAGCGCATGCCAGGGGTTGCCCGGCAGGCCGGCGGCGGCGCTGTCGCCGGACAGCATGGCGGCGCTCACCTGCGCACGCAGGCGCTCGTCACGCAGGCCGTACGGCGGTTCTTCCATGAACATGCGGTCGCGGCCGATGTTGAAGCGCTTGAACCACGGCAGCAGGAACGAGAAGCGGGCTACGGCGGGAATGTTCCAGCCGTCGTAACGGAACGTGGCGCCGTACACGCCGACCCCGGACACCCATTCCGGGCGCCGGGCAGCCAGGGCCAGCGACAGCACCGCGCCCATCGACAGGCCGCCGACGAACAGCTGGTCAACCTTGCCGCGCAGGGTTTCCGCCGCATCTTCCACGCCCTGGTACCACTGTTCCCAGGTGGTCGCCAGCAGGTCATCCACGGTGCCGCAGTGGCCGGGCAGCTGCACACCGTGCACGGTGAAACCGGCGTTGTTCAGCCCTTTGCCCAGCATGCGCATTTCCGCCGGGGTGCCGGTCAGGCCATGGACCAGCAGCACGCCCTGTGGGCCACCGGGGAGGAAGAAGTCGTGCGATTCGGTCACCTGGCGGCTCCGGGACGGCAGTGGGGATGGCAGGATCGCAAGCGCGATTTTCGCCAGCCTTTCAGCGCCCCGGGCCGGGTCAGGGCGCCTTCAGCAGCGGCAGCGTGATGGCGACCTTCAATCCGCCACCGGGGCGGTTCAGGAAGCTCAGGCGGCCGCCGAAGTGCTCCACCGCCTCATGCGCGATGGCCAGGCCGAGGCCGGTGCCGCTGGCAGCGGTGCCCGGCGCCCGGAAGAAGCGCTCGCCCAGCCGTGGCATCACGTCGTCGGGCACGCCGGGACCGTTGTCTTCCACATACAGTTCGACATCATTGTCGTCCAGCGCATGCACGCCCACCGTGACCGTCGCATTGCGGCCGGCATAACGAAGGGCGTTGTCGATCAGGTTGTCCAGCGCCTCCTGCAGCATGGCGCCGTTGCCGAGTACACGCAGCGGATGGGGGCTGCCGCGGTAGCCCAGATCGATGCCATCACGGATCGCTTCCGGTACCCGCATGCCGACCCACTGCGGTACCAGAACGCCGAGATCCAATGCCTCGACCGTTTCCGGCACGGTCTGTGCCCGGCTCAGCGCCAGCAGCTGGGTGCTGACCCGTGCCGTGCGCTGGTTGAGCCGGCGGATGTGCTGCAGTGCCTCGCGCACCGTGTCCGGGTCGCCGTGCGCCAGCGCCTGGTCCACGTGCAGTGCCATGCCCGCCAATGGGGAGCGCAGCTGGTGCGCGGCATCAGCGATGAAGCGGTTCTGCAGGGTGATCATTTCCGCCTGGCGCGCGAACAGATCGTCGATGGTGCTGATCAGCGGCTGGATCTCCTCCGGCACGTCGGCATCGGAGATCGGTGCCAGTTCGCCGCGGCGCTGCGCCAGGCGGGTCCTCAGCGGGGTCAGGATGCGCAGGCCGTACGTCACGCCGAACCAGACCAGCGCGGCGGTGCCCAGCGCCAGCATGGTCATCAGCGGGATGATGATCATCAGGATCTCGCGCGCACGCTGCCGGCGGTCGGCCATGCTCTCGGCCACGGTCACCGCCAGCTGGTCCTGCGGATCGTTCATCGCCTGCGTGCAGACGGTGGCCATGCGCACCTGCTGGCCATTGAGGTTGCCGTCGTACAGCGCCGGATGCACGCCGGTGCAGTCCTGCGAAGGGGCATACGGGCTGAAGTCTGCATTGCCGCTGAGCGTACCCATGCGGCTGCTGTCGACGTTGAAATAGCGATGGCCGTCGGGGTCGTACTCGATCAGGAAGCGCGCCTGCGGAGACAGGTCGCTGGTCACCGGCATGGTACTCAGCATCTGCGCGAACGAATGCGTGTCGTCGATCAGGTTGCGGTCGTGGATGCGGTTGGAATAGTCCAGCGCAACGTAATAGGCCAGAATCGTGTTGAAGGTGAGCAGGCCCAGCATCGGCAACGCCAGGAAGGCGAGCAGGCGCCGGCGCAGGCTGGGCGGTCCACTGATCACGGGGTGCCGTCGTCCTGCGCGTCTTCCAGCATGTAGCCCAGCCCGCGCACGGTGCGGATGCCCATGCCGCCGGGCTGCAACTTCCGGCGCAGGCGGTGCAGGGCGATGTCCAGGCCGTTGTCGGTGAGGTCCTGGCCCCAGTCGCACAGCGCTTCCACCAGTTGCGCGCGCGACACGATGCGCTCGGCGCGTACCGCCAGTGCCGACAGCAGGCCGAACTCGCGCGCGGTCAGTTCCAGCGACTGGTCGTCGATCCACACCCGATGCCCGGCCAGGTCGATGCGCAGGCGGCCGATGCGCAGGTCCGGGTTGCCATTGCTGGTGACCCGGCGCAGCTGCGCACGCACGCGCGCTTCGAATTCGTCCAGTGCGAACGGCTTGACCAGGTAGTCATCGGCGCCAAGGTCGAGCACGCGCACGCGCTCGGCCAGGCCATCGCGGGCGGTCACCACCAGCACCGCCAGGCCATCGCCGCGCTGGCGCAGGCGTTGCAGAACGTCGCGGCCATCCAGCTGCGGCAGGCCCAGGTCCAGCACCAGCAGCGCGTACTGGGTCGAGCCCAGCGCGGCGTCGGCGTGCGCGCCGTTGTCGACGTGGTCGACCACATGGCCCTGCCGGCGCAGCGAGGCGCACAGGCCGGAGGCGATATCCGGGTCGTCTTCAGCAATCAGAACGCGCATGCGCGGGGGCTCCTGTAACGGTCTGGCCCGCCGGATGGACGGGGTGGGCCTCTCTCGGCTGCCGAGGGTAGCCGCAAACCGGGTGAAGGTGGAGCGCGCCGGCGCCGTCGGTCGCGCTCGCGCTTTCCGGCCATTCAGTCCTGCAGGCCCGGCTCGCCCTGCGCCAGCGGCACCCGCGAACCGTCCAGCAGGCCACGGCTGAGTTTGCCATCTTCGATGAACAGCAGTTCGCCGTTCTCGCCGTTCTTGATGCTGCTGTCGATGGCGATCACGCGGTCGCCATGGAAGCTGCTGACGTGCGGCATCGAAGTGTGGCCGACCACGATGCGCGCGAGCTGCAGGCTGTCGAGCACCTTCTGCACCCCTGCGGTGTCGAGGCGGCCATCGAAGTAGCCGCGGTACCAGATCGGGCTGGTCTTGCCGTCATACAGCGGTGCGGTGTCCGGGTCGGCCTTCACTTCGGCCTTGGGCAGGCCGAGCGAGGCCTGGTAGGCCGCATTGGTGCGCGCCGGGTCCAGCGCCAGCTGTACTGCTTCGGGCGAAATTCCGCCGTGCAGGAACAGGGTGTCGCCGATCTTCAGCAGCACCGGGCGGGTGCGCAGCCACTGGCCGATCACCGAGTCGGCGCCATACAGCTGCGGGTAGCTGCGCCCCAGCAGCTGGGCACTGCGCAGGTACTTCGGGTTGACGTAGCGCAGGTCGTCGTACAGCACCATGGTCTCGTGGTTGCCAAGCACGAAGTGCACCGCGCCACCGGCGGCAGCCGCCTGTTGCTGCAGGCCGTAAAGCAGCCAGAACGCTTCGGTCACCTGTGGGCCACGGTCGAACACATCGCCGGCGATGACCAGGGTGTCCTTGCCCAGCGCCCAGCTGTCCTGTGCGTCGATGACCCGGTTGGCGCGCAGCAGGCGCACCAGCAGCCCATATTGGCCGTGGATGTCGGACAGCGCGACGATGCGAGGTACCGCCGGCAGTACGGAGACCAATGGTGCCGCCGGCGGCGGCACGTGCACGCTGTGGGCGTAGCCACACTGCGGGCTGAAATCGGTGCCGCTGGCAGTGGCGGGCAGGGTGCGCATCTGTACCTGGTCGCCACAGATCCACTTCGCGCGCAGCTGGTCGCCCACGCGGAACACATACGGGCCATCGGCATCCACGTGCTCGGCAGGTGTGGCCACCTCGCGGGCCTGCAGCAGCGGCGTGCCCAGCAGCAGGGCCAGTGGCAGCAGCAGGCGGGCAGGGCGGGACAGGGCACGGTGCAGCATGGGCTGTTTCCTTGGCGGGCAATTAATAAGGGCGGGCCCGAAGGCCCGCCCCTGATGCTACGCCGTTGCACGCCCCGACAGCATGCGCCGAAGGTGGGGGTCACTGTGCCAATCGTGCTGGTTGCGAGTCACCGAGTGAGGTCTTCCCGCAGTGAGCTTCTCTCAGCAGCAAGCTTGAGCAGACCGGAGATCTTCTCCAGCTTTCCGGCGAATATCATCACCATTGCCGAGCCAATCAACATGCCCAAGCTACAGCAGGTGATGATCAGTTTTGCACCATCAACCCACTCCAGAGCCTGGTTTCCTGAGCCGACGCTCAGCAGATTGATGACCAACGCGCTGATGGTACTGGCACCTGAGGCCAGCCCGGCACGTCGGGAGAGAAACTTTGCCTCCTGATCGATGAGCTTGGAGTGCCGGTCCAGTTCTTCTGCCTCGCAACGAGAAAGATCTTCGACGAAAGCAGAGTCAAGTTCGACATTCACATCAATCCGACCGGCCATGTCGCTCCAGCCGTTCAACACCAGCTGGGCAACCTGGATGACTTGAACAACAGCAAAGACCGCGCCCAGCAGAATGATCACCGCTGCCATAGGAAGCGCAAGCGACCTGCCTGATTCCAGTGACAGCAAGCCAGCTTCCACCAGCTGTATGCACCCAACACAGAGCAGGAAAAGCAAGACCATTCCGGCGACCACATAGTTCTCTGTCCTACTGAAAGGTGCTGCCACCTTCGGGCGCTTGATGCGCGCCAACATGGAGCTGATGCGAGGGACTGCTGGCTTATGATCCTGTTCTGTCATGAAGGATGTGCTGAGTGGATGAAGCAGAATCATCCACCAGCGCAGTCGCAGATTCTGAGAATCTCCATTCGTTGAACAAAAAAGAGCGGGCCCGAAGGCCCGCCTCTGATGCTGCGCCGTTGCTCAGAACTTCGCGCGCAGGTTGAACAGCACGCGGCGCGGCTCACCCCAATAGCCGGAGTTGAAGAAGCCGACGTTGCGGTAGTAGACCTTGTCGAACAGGTTGGTGACGGTCACGCCGACGCTCAGGTTGTCGTTGATGCGGTAGCGGCCCATCAGGTCGAACAGCACGTAGCCGCCCTGGCTCATCTTGCCGGTGGCGGTAACCGGGGTGCCGTTGGCATTGAAGCGACCGGTGGGAATGGGCTGCATCTGGTAGATCTCGCTCTGCACGCTCACGCCGCCGCCCAGCGTCCACTGGCCATGGGTCCAGGTGGTGTTGAAGCGGGCCAGGTGCATCGGGCTGGTGCTGGCGAAGCGGCTGCCATCGGGGTTGCTGCTGTAGCTGTAGGTGTAGCCGCCGGTCATGCTCCAGTGGTCGTTGATCGAACCGGAGACTTCGAATTCACCGCCCTGGGTGGTGATGCCGCGGCTGGCGATGTACGGCGAACTGCCATCGGGCAGCTTGATCTCGCCGCCGTTGGGGTCCAGCTCGGCCACGTTGTCCTGCTTCATGTAGAAGCCGTTCAACGCCGCGTACAGGCGGCCGCCGAAGAAGTCGGCCTTCAGGCCGTACTCGTAGTTGCCACCGGTGGTGGGGTCCAGCAGCTGGTTGTTGATATCGCGCCGGGCGGTGGCCTGGAACACGTCCGAATAGCTGGCAAAGGCGGTGATGCTGCTGCTCAGGTCGTACAGCACACCCACGTACGGGGTCAGCTCATGGGCGCTGGTGCGCGCGCTGCGGCTGGTGAACACGCCGTCGGTGTTGTAGCTGTCGGTGGTGGTGCGGTAATCGGAATAGCGCGCGCCGGCGATGATCTTCAGCGGGTCGATCGGGTTCAGGCGCACCGCGGCGTAGTAGCCGGTCTCGGTGGTGTTCACCGTATTCGACGGAATGCCGTAGTTGAAGGTGGTCGGCTTGCCGATGTTGCCGTCCCAGCTGAAGATGCTGGGGAAGGCAGCCACGTCGTACGGGCGCGAGGTGATGCCGGCGCGGATGGTGTCCAGGTCGCGGTCGTAGTGGTTGATGCCCATCACCAGCTCGTGCGAACGGCCGAACAGCTGGAACGGACCGGAGGCGTACAGGTCGAAGGCATCTTCGCGGGTTTCCGACACCGAATAGGTATCGGCAATGCGCAGGCCCAGACCGGTGACCGGGTCGGCCCAGTTACCGGTGTTGGAACCGGCCAGCAGCAGCGAATCGGTGTCGGTGGCGCGATGGTTGTAGGCCAGGCGGCCACTCCAGCCGGCGCCGAACTGCTGTTCCAGGGTGGCGAAGTAGTTGGTGCTTTCGCGGTTCCATTCGTTCCAGCGCGCTGCGGCGCTGTAGGAACGTGGCATGTGCGCGCGCCTGCCATCGCGGAAGTACAGCGGCGAGGCGCTCCAGGCGCCGCCGTCGGAACCGGTCTTCAGGTAATCGATGCCCGCGCGCAGACGGGTGCTGTCGGTCAGGTCGGCTTCGATCACCCCGTACAGGCTGGGGGATTTGTCATGCTGGAAGCGCACCCAGCTTTCCTTGTCGGTGTAGGCGCCGACGAAGCGCCCGCGTACGCGGCCACTCTTGCTGAGCGGGCCGGACACATCCACTTCGGCGCGCTTGTAATCCCACGAGCCGGCGCTGAGGCTGGTGCTGGCCTGGAAGGTTTCGGTCGGGCGCTTGCGCACCATGTTCACCGTGGCCGACGGGTTGCCCGAGCCGGTGACCAGGCCGCTGGCGCCGCGCACTACTTCAATGCGCTCGTAGATGGACGTGTCGCTGAGGATCGAGTTGCCGCCGGCGCCGGTGGTGTAGTTGGTGGGAATGCCATCGAACATGAAGTTGTTGATGGCAAAGCCCCGCGCGTTGAACAGCGTGCGGTTGCTGTCATACGACTGAATGGTGACGCCCGGCGTCTGCTGCAGCACCTCAGAAATCGTGATGAGGTTGAAATCCTCGATGCGCTGGCGGGTGAACACGGTCAGCGACTGCGGCGTTTCGCGCAGGGTCAGCGGCAGCTTGGTGGCGGTGTTGGTGCCATAGACCTGGTAGCCCTCTGTGCGCTGGGTCACCATCACCCGGTCCAGTTCGGTGGTGGTCGGCACGGTTTCCTGGGCGAACGCCGGAGCGGCGGCACAGGCGAGTGACAAGGCGAGGGCGTTCCGGCGCAGGGCGCCAGAGTGCGTGTGCTTCATGGAATGACCTTTCTAGTTCAGGAACGGGAAGACGGGCGTGGCGCCGGCTTGGCTGGGCTGCGGAAACTGAGCCAGAGCACCATGGCCCCGGCGCCGGCGGCGAGTACGCCGCACCAGCCCACAAACCCTTGCGCTACGCCCCACGCCGCGATGCTGGGTGCCAGGCTGGCCGCCGCCGCGGCAGCGCCCAGCAGGCGTAGCACGCGGCGGCGCGCCGGAGCGGGTGCTTGACCGGTGACGTCGCGGTGGTGGCGTTCCATCGCCAGCGCCAGACAGACGAAGCCGACGGCAGCCAGCAGCAGGGCGAGCACGCTCATGCGCTGGCCTCGGCAGCCGGGGCCGCGCGTGCGGTACGGGGCTTGCGTTGCGCCGGCACGAAACGATGCACCTTGCGCGCGGCCCACAGCAGGCTGGCGCCGATCAGCAGCAGGCCGATGTCGATGCCGGCCCGGGCGCCATCACCGCTGGCCAGCGCACTGACCGCGCCACCCTGCCAGACCACCAGGTTGTACAGCGGCAGGCCCAGCGCCAACACGCCGGCCAACGCCAGTTCTTCCACCCAGCCGCGTCGGGCCGGGCGCAGCAGCGCGTGCAGAAGGCAGGCCGCCCATGCGTAGAAGAACACCTTCACTTCGGCATCGCTGCGGTTGGCCAGTTCCACCGGCAGCAGGCGGTTGCCCCACAGGAAGGCCAGCATGGCCACCGGCAGGCCACTGACGAAGCCGATGTTCAGGCGTTCCACAATGTGGAAACCCAGGTGCGGACGCGCAGGATCGGGCAACTGGGTGCGCCGCTTCACCGTCCACAGCACCAGCCCGGTGGCGACCATCAGCGTGCCGGCCACGCCGGACAGGAAGAACAGCCAGCGCATCGTGGTGGGTGCGAAACGTGCGGCGTGCAGCCCGATCATGCCGTCGCGGGTGACCACGGCGGCCGAGCGTGGTGGGGCAGCATCCAGCAGTTCGCCGCGCGCGTCGAAGGTGAGCGTGTCGTTGGCCCCGGCAATCTGGTCGGCCTGCTGGCGGCGCACGGAAATGCGCATGGACGCATCACCTGGCTGGTCGATCTGCAGCGACGCCGCATGGCCACCGCCCCACTGCAGTTCCGCGCGGCGCAGCACCTGGGCCAGCGCGGGCGGCGCAGCGGCCATACCAATGGGCTCGACCTTTTCCGTGCGCGGGAACAGCTCGGCGAAGAACGCATCGCGGCCACCAGGGTAGTTCGAATCCACTGCCCACGGCATGTACAGCGTCATCAGGGTGATCAGACCGGTGTAGGTGATCATCAGATGGAACGGCAGCGACAGCACCGCCAGCGCGTTGTGGCCGTCCAGCCAGGTGCGTTGGCCCTTGCCGCGGCGGAAGGTGAAGAAGTCGGTGAAGATCTTCTTGTGGGTGATGACACCGCTGATGATCGCTACCAGCATCAGCATGGAACAGGCACTGATGAACCAGCGCGCCCACAGCACCGGCACGTAGTGCAGATCGAAATGCAGGCGGTAGAAGAAGTTGCCGCCGCGTGTCTCGCGTACCTGCGCCGGTGTGCCGTTGGCATCCAGCGTGGCCTGGTTGGGATTGCGCTGGCCACGCCGGCGTTCCTTTTCGCCCTTCGCCTGCCAACTGACGGTGGTGGCACTGCTGCGCGAATCCGGCAGTTCGATGCTCCAGCGCTGCGCGTCGGGTGCAGTGTGGGCCAGGAACTGCTGGGCCTGGGTGACGGCGGTCGTGGCGTCGGCGGGCAGGCCGATTTCCGGCTGCATCCAGCGGGTCAGTTCTTCCTTCCAGTACGACGCGGTACCGGCAATGAAAATCAGGAACAGCACCCAGCCGACCACCAGGCCCGACCAGGTGTGCAGCACCGATTGCGATTGGCGGATGCCGCCCAGGTTGTCGGCGCTGCTCATGCGTAGGTCCCGCGCAGTAGCCAGGCGATCAGCGCAGCGAGGGCGCCCGCGGCCAGCAGGCCCACAGCGGCACGCAGGGTGCTGCGCGCGGCGTAGGCCCAGATGGCGGCCAGTGCGTAGACCACGAACGCGGCCATGGTGGCCACCAGGGTGGCATCGGCCTTGGCGACCGGCAGCAGACGCGCCAGCGCGCCGGCCCAGCAGGCGGCCACGGCGTAACCGCCCAGCAGCGCCAGCAGCCCGCGGGCCCACAGCAGGCCATGGCCGTTACCGCGCGCCACGCGCTTGGCCGGCGCAGCGCCGGCAGCAGAAGGAGAGGTGGGAGCGGCCATCGCCGATGTCAATGAGAACCGTATGCAATTGCAATTGAATGCTATTTGACACCGGTGACCCTGTCGAGTCCCCCATTCGGGGGGGGCGTCTACAGCTTGCGCACCACGGTAGCGTGCGCGGGCAGTGGCTGCCCGTGGGTGTCCAGCGGTTGCATGTAGGGCACGGCTGAGCCGTTGTCACGCTGGATCAGGGAAGAGTGGGCTTCGCCAGCGCCGAAGCGATGCCGCTCGCCCCACTGGCGCAGCGCGACCAGCAGCGGAAACAGTTCCAGTCCGGCGGCAGTGAGCACGTACTCCTGGTAGGCCGAGCCGTCGGAGGCCGGCTGCAGCTGCAGGATGCCGGCCTCGACCAGCCTGCGCAGGCGATCGCTGAGGATGTTGCGCGCTGCGCCGAGGCTGCGCTGGAAGTCCCCGAAACGGGTGACGCCGTCGAACGCGTCGCGGATCACCAGCAAGGCCCAGCGATCACCGAGCAGGTCGGCGCTGCGGGCGACAGGGCAGGGGCTGTTGGCGTGCATGGCAGGTTCCGCTGAATGTGGTTGCAGTTTAAAACCAATGCTACTAACCTGCATCAAGTTGCAAAATGAAACTACAATCATGGGCGCCATCCCCGTTCCCCGTTCCCTGCAGGTGCTGCTCGCGGTTGCCGCCGGTGCCAGTGTTGCCAACGTCTATTACGCACAGCCGCTGCTGGATCAGCTGGCGCAGGCCTTCGCACTGGATCGGGCTGCGGCGGGCGCGGTGGTGGCGGCGACCCAGGCCGGCAGCGTGCTGGCCTTGCTGGGATTGCTGCCATTGGCCGACCGCGGTGATCGTCGCCGCCTGCTGCTTCTGCAGCTGCTGGCGCTGGTGGCGGCGGTGCTGTGGCTGGCGGCCGCGCGCACTGCCGGTTGGCTGCTGTCGGGCATGCTGCTGGCCGGCTTGCTTGGCACTGCACTCACGCAGGGCCTGATTGCGTACACCGCGACGTTGGCGCCGGTCGAGCAGCGTGGGCGCGTGGTCGGCGCCGTGCAGGGCGGGGTGTTCATCGGCCTGCTGCTGGCACGCGTTGTATCGGGTGGGGTGGCCTCCGCGCTGGGCTGGCGCGCCGTCTATCTGTTGTCTGCCAGCGTGACAGCGATGCTGGCGCTGCTGCTGTGGCGGCGCCTGCCCGCGCTGCCGGTGCCGGTGGTGCCGCCGCGCTGGCGCGATCTGCTGGGCTCGATGTGGGGCATGTTGCGCACTGATCGCACGCTGCGCGAGCGTGGACCGCTGGCACTGCTGTTGTTTGCCGGCCTCAATGTGTTCTGGGCGGCGGCACCGCTGCCTTTGTCGTCACCGCCATTGCACTGGTCGACCGCGGCCATCGGTGCACTGGGCCTGGCGGGCGTGGTGGGTGCGCTGCTTGCGGCGCGGGTCGGGCATTGGATGGACTGCGGATTTGCACATCGCGTCAGTCTCGGCGCGCTGCTGCTGATGCTTGCCGCGTGGTGGCCGCTGCTGGGCCTGCCGCAGTCGCTGCCGCTATTGCTGCTGGGCGTGGTGGTGCTGGATCTTGGTGGGCAGGCGCTGCATGTAGCGAACCAGGCCCTGCTGCTGCGCGCGCCGGGCGAACAGCATGGTCGCCTGGTGGCGCTGTACATGCTGTTCTATGCCGTGGGCAGCGGTGCAGGCGCGGCGGCCGGGCCCTGGATGCAGGCGCGCCATGGCTGGTCGGCGGTCTGCATGCTGGGGGCCGGCATCGCGCTGTTGGCAGTGCTGTGGTGGGGGGCGTGGCGAGTGGCGGCGCTCACTGCATCGGCCGCGGTGCGAAGCGGTAGAGTCGACTGTCGGTAGAGTCGACTGTTAGTCGACTGCTCTTCGTTCCGACGGCAAAAAACCCGCGTTGCGCGCGGTAGTCGACCAACAGTCGAATCCACCACCATCGGGATTTTTCATTTCCGCCGGTTCACCGCTGCAATGCCCGCCGCCCCGGCGCATCCTGCAACGCGTCGCTGGCCACCACCACGCGGTTGCGGCCGCTGCGCTTGGCCTCGTACATCGCAGCATCGGCACGCGCCATCAACCGCTCGTAATCCGGATGGCCATCGTGCCCGGCCACACCGATGCTGGCGGTCAAGGCCAGCACCTGCCCGTTGGCCAGTGCCACCGGCGACTGCGCGATCTGCCGGCGCAGGCTTTCGGCAATCACTTCCGCCTGGGATTCACTGGCCGCGACCAGCACCACCACGAATTCTTCGCCGCCATAGCGGAACAGATAGTCGCTGCCGCGTGTCAGCTGCCCCAGCAGGCCAGCCACGTGCTGCAACGCGCGGTCGCCGGCATCGTGGCCATGGCCGTCGTTGATTGCCTTGAAATGATCCAGGTCGAGCAGCAGCAGCGAGAACGGTGTGCGGTTGCGCGTGGCCAGCTCGATTTCCCGGCGCAGCACGGTGGGCAGGAAGCGGCGGTTGAGCAGATTGGTCAGGGCATCGCTGCCGGCATCCAGTTCGCCGATGCGCTCGAACAGCAGTGTCATCAGGGTGCGGATGGCGGCCAGGTCCTCGCGTATGGCCGGCAGCACCGCCAGCCGCTGTGCCGGGGCATCGCCGCTGGCCCGCTGCAGGTGGCCGTCAATGCGGGCCATCAACTGGCCCACCTGCTGCGTTTCGCTGCTTTCGCCGAAGCTGGGGATGCCCTTGTGGGTGAACCACAGGCCGAACTCCGAGGTGGCCAGGCTGGCGTTGTCGCTGGCCTGCACATGACCGGCGAGTGCGTAGAGCAGGGCGTTCTCCCAGTCCAGCAGCAGTGCGCGCTGGCGCTCGCGTTCGGTGCCGACGTTCTGCACCAGCGAGAACAGCCGGTACGCAGCATCGGCACGGGTGGAGCGCTCGCGTGCATGGGTGTAGGCCAGGGTCATGCCTTCCATGGCGATATCCATGATCGCGCTGAGGCAGTCGATGGCGGCGAACGCGGTGGCGCTGTCGGGCGCGTCGTCGCGCAGGCGCACGAACAGTTCGTGCTTGAGCACGCGCGCGCCGCGGGTGACCAGATCGACCGGAATGCCGACCCGGGCATGCACATCGCCGATCACGCGCTGTGAGGCAACGGTGCTGGCAATACCGTCGGCATCGGTGGTCAGCAGCTGCACCAGCCAGCGCTGCATGGCCGGCTGCAGGCGCTGTTTGACCTGGTCGTGGGACAGGAAGCGGCGGGCACGCCCGTCCTGCAGCAGCACTTCGTAAAAGCGCTGGGCCAGCGCGGGTGGGGCATCGGTGGCAGCGGCCCTGAGCAGCGCGGTGGCGGCAGGGCCGGCCTGCAGCAGGCAATGCTGCCAGGCCTCGGCCAGCGGCTGGCTGGCATCGTCCAGTTGGGGTGGTTCCACGTCGATCTCTGACTGCGTACGGCAAACCACGGGTATCGGCCGCGGCGGCGTACGGTTGATGGCGGGTTAGCCGACCAGTTTACGCGCGGTGCAGGGTTGCACGGTGCGCAAACCACATTGGCACCGCTGCGGCAATGAGTGAACGCATTTGAGAATCAATCTCATTAGTGGGAGAATGCGCGCACGGAACGGGCTGCAGGTGCCTGCAGGACTGCTCCGCCTCCCCCCTCGTCGTTGCCTCAAGCCCTTTGCCAGAGGCCCCGTAGCCCTGCCAGAAGGTCCTGATCATGTCTCCTGCCGTTGTCCTTTCGCCGCGCCCGCTGGCGCTTGCCGTTGCCGCCCTGCTGGCGGGCAGCGCCCTGACCGCCAAGGCTGAAACCGACGCCACCGATATCGACACGGTGCACGTCACCGCCTCGCAGATCGCGCGCCAGGCACTGGGTACCTCGACCATCACCGCCGAGGACATCGCCCGGCGCCCGCCGGCCAACGACATCGCCGAACTGCTGCGCACCATGCCCGGCGTCAACCTGACCGGCAACAGTGCCTCGGGCCAGTACGGCAACAACCGCCAGATCGATCTGCGCGGCATGGGCCCGGAAAACACCCTGATCCTGGTCGATGGCAAGCGCATCGGTGCCCGCGATGCCGTGCGCATGGGCCGCAGCGGCGAGCGCAATACCCGTGGCGATACCAACTGGGTGCCGGCGGAGATGATCGAGCGCATCGAAGTGCTGCGCGGTCCGGCGGCAGCACGCTACGGCTCCGGTGCTTCTGGCGGCGTGGTCAACATCATCACCAAGCGCCCGACCGGCGACCTGACCGGTGCGGTCGACCTGTACGGGCTGGTGCCCGAGCACAGCGCCGAAGGTGGCAGCGAGCGTGTCGGCCTGCAGCTGAGTGGGCCGATGACCGATACCCTGTCGTTCCGCCTGTACGGCAATCTCAACAAGACCGACGCCGACTCGCTGGACCTCAACCGTCAGTACGCCACCAACCCGAACGCAGTGCCGCCGGCTGGCCGCGAGGGCGTCAAGAACCGCGATGTCAACGCGCTGCTGCGCTGGGACGTGACCGCCAACCAGGTGGTCGAGTTCGAGGCCGGCACCAGCCGCCAGGGCAACATCTATGCGGGTGACCGCGCGGTCAGCACCACCGGCACTTCGACCGGCATCGATCTGGCCGCCCTGGCCGAGGACAAGGCGGAAACCAACCGCATGTACCGCAACACCGGCGCGATCACCCATCGTGGCCGCTGGGGCGATGTCACCTCGCGGGTGACGGCCGCGGTGGAAGCGGTGAACAACTCGCGCATCAACGAAGGCCTGGCCGGTGGCCCGGAGGGCAGCTTCAACGGCACCGACTGGTCGACCTCGCGCCTGCGCAACTACCAGCTGGATGGCGAAGTGAGTTTCCCGACCACGCTGGGCGGTGCCGAGAACATCTGGACGCTGGGCTTCGAGTACCTGGACAGCCGCCTGACCGACCCGTATTCGATGAGCCAGTCCAGCAGCAGTGGCGGCGGACTCCCGGGATTGTCGGCCGATCGCGCGCGCGGCAAGTCCGACGCGCAGACCACCGCCGTGTTCGTGGAAGACAATATCTACCTGGGTGAGCGCTGGATCGTCACCCCGGGCCTGCGCTTCGATCATCACAGCCAGTTCGGCAACAACACCAGCCCCAGCCTCAATGCGCAGTTCCGCATCAACAGCGACTGGGTGGTGAAGGGGGGTATCGCCCGTGCATTCAAGGCACCGAACCTGTACCAGTCGAATCCGGACTATCTGTATTACACCCGTGGCAATGGCTGCCCGAATGCACTGCCGAGCCTGGGCGCCGGCTGCTACATGCGCGGCAACGCGGACCTGAAGGCGGAAACCAGCCTGAACAAGGAACTGGGCATCGAGTGGGCACCGCAGAGCGGCTGGCAGGCGTCGTTGACCTACTTCCACAACGACTACAAGGACAAGATCCAGGCCGGCTACACCCAGATCGGCCTGACTGCCGACACCAGGGGCCGCATCTTCCGCTGGGAGAACGCGCCCAAGGCGATCGTGCAGGGGCTTGAAGGCAACCTGGTGATCCCGCTGCTGGGTGAGCAGGGCAACCGCCTGAAGTGGAGCAACAACTTCACCTACATGGTGGAGAACGAGAACAAGAGCACCGGCCAGCCGCTGTCGGTGATTCCGAAGTACACCGTCAACACGATGCTGGACTGGCAGGCCACCGACAAGCTGTCTCTGCTGCTGACCGGCACGTTCTACGGCAAGCAGAAGCCGGCCACCACCAACATCAACAACGACCCGCGCTGCACCGGCACGTGCGATCCGTCGGTGGCGCTGCAGGATCGCGGCGCCTACAACATCTGGGGCGTGAGCGCGCGCTACAAGGTCACCGACACGGTCAGCTTCGGTTTCGGTGTGAACAACCTGGCTGACAAGCGCCTGTTCCGCGAGGCCAACAGCAGTGATGCTGGTGCGGCGACGTATAACGAGCCGGGCCGCGCGTACTGGGCCAGCCTGCGCTTCGGGTTCTGACCCAGGCCGGCGTCGTTCCACGGGGCTCGCCAGGCATGCCTGGCGGCTCCGGACCGGTACGCCTGCAATGTTATAAACACCGTAATAGTCTCCCCCGCCAGCACGGCGTAGCCTGCACCGCATCGCAAAGGAGCTGTTGCCATGGGCCACGACCACGATCACCTGCCATCCGAGATCCGCCACGAGAAACCCTTGTGGTGGGCGCTCGGCCTGACCTCCACCTTCCTCGTCGTCGAGGTGGTGGGCGCGTTCTGGACCAACAGCCTGGCGCTGCTGTCCGACGCGGCGCACATGGCCACCGATGCGCTGGCGCTGATGATCGCGCTGGTCGCGGTACGGCTGAGCCGTCGCCCGCCCGACGCGCGCCGGACCTACGGCTATGCGCGCCTGGAAGCGCTGGGCGCGATGATCAACGGTGCGATGCTGTTCGTGGTCGCTGGCTACATCCTGTGGGAGGCCATTGGGCGTTTCCGCGAGCCGCAGGAGATTGCCTCGTCGGGCATGCTGGTGATTGCCGCAGCGGGCCTGGTCATCAATCTGATCTCGATGCGCCTGCTGCAGGCCGGCAGCGGCGAGAGCCTCAACGTGAAGGGCGCCTACCTGGAAGTGTGGGCGGACATGCTTGGCTCGGTGGCGGTGATCGCCGGCGCGCTGTTGATCAAGTGGACCGGCTGGAAGCCGATCGATCCCATCCTGGCGGTGCTGATCGGCCTGTGGGTGCTGCCGCGCACCTATGTGTTGATGCGTGAGGCGATCAACGTGCTGCTGGAAGGCGTGCCCAAGGGCATGGACGTGGCCAGGGTGCGTGACAGCCTGTCCGGCCACGCTGCGGTACTGGATGTGCATGACCTGCATGTGTGGGCGCTTGCTTCCAGCACGCCGGCGCTGACCGCGCACATCGTGATGCGCGACGGCACCGATGCCGATGCGCTGCGCCGTGAACTGGGCGGGCGCCTGCACGATGACTTCGGCATCGAGCACGTGACACTGCAGATCGAAGCGGACCACTGCGGCGAAGCCTGTGGTGAGCCGGTGCCGGCCAAGGGCGGCGAGCACGAGGGCCATGAAGGCCATGACCACGGCGAGGACGCGCAGGGCCATCGCGGTCACGTGCATCGCTGATCGTAGATGACGCGCGTGCCGGGAGATCCCCGGCGCAGCTATTCATCCCGTCGCGAGGCGAGCCGATCCGCCAGCCGGGTCGGCTCCGGCAGCCGGTAACCGCGCAGGGTGCGCTGCACCCAGGCCAGCGCGGTATCGGCACTGACCCGATGGCCGCCGGCCACGAACAGCGGCTTGCAGCGCACCTTGCTGCGCAGCACCCAGCCCAGTTGTTCATCGCCCTCCAGCAGCGGCGTATGTGCACCGGCCTCGGCGCCCGGCTCGACGAACCGGCCCACCAGCTTCGACTTGGCCACGCCGATGCTCGGCAGGTCGGTGACCACGCCCAGATGCGCGGCCACGCCCAGCCGGCGCGGATGGCTGATGCCGTGGCCATCGACGAACACCAGATCCGGCGCCCGCGGCAGCAGCGCCAGCGCGGCCAGCAGTGCCGGCAGTTCGCGGAAGCTGAGCAGGCCGGGGATGTAGGGCATCACCGTAGGAATCCGCGCGATCTCCTGCGCCACGGGCTGCAGCGTCTTCGCATCCAGCAGCACCGCCGCGGCGCGGGTGATCGCGCCGTTGTCTTCAAAGCCGACATCCAGCCCGGCCAGCCAGCGCATGTCGCGGGGCAAGCGGTCCTGGCGCTCCACGCGGCCGGCCAGCTGGATCTGCTGCGCTCGGGCAGTGGCGACGCTGCCTTCCCAGCGTCCGGGGTCGATCACCGTATTCATTGACCGCAGCATCGCATGCGCGGCGCCACGGCCCGGTGAGTGGCGCCCGGGGCTACAATGGCGGCCTGCCTTTCCTCGCGTTGGAGACCTTGCAGTGACCCGTAAACTCGTACTGTTGCGCCATGGCCAGAGCCAGTGGAACCTGGACAACCGCTTCACCGGCTGGGTCGATGTCGACCTGACCGAGCAGGGGCGCCGGGAAGCGGCTGCCGCCGGTCGCCTGATGCGCGAGGAAGGCCTGCAGTTCGACGTCGCCCACACTTCCGTGCTCAAGCGCGCCATCCACACCCTGCAGGGTGCGCTGGCCGAGCTGGAGCAGGACTGGCTGCCGGTGAACAAGTCCTGGCGGCTCAACGAGCGCCACTACGGCGGCCTGCAGGGCCTGGACAAGGCAGAGACCGCTGCCAAGCACGGCGAAGACCAGGTCAAGGTGTGGCGTCGTTCGTACGACATCCCGCCGCCGGCCATGGACCTGGAAGATCCGGGCCACCCGATCCACGACCGCCGCTACGCCGGCCTGGACCGCAACGCGCTGCCGGGCACCGAATCGCTGGCCACGACCCTGGACCGCGTGCTGCCGTACTGGCATGACGCCATCGCGCCGCAGCTGAAGGACGGCAAGACCGTGCTGGTCACCGCTCACGGCAACTCGCTGCGCGCGCTGTACAAGTACCTCAACAATGTCTCGCGCGAGGAAATCCTCGAGCTGAACATCCCGACCGGCATTCCGCTGCTGTTCGAACTGAATGATGATCTGACCGTGCAGTCGTTCCGCTATCTGGGCGACCCGGAAGCGGCACGCAAGGCTGCTGAGGCCGTGGCCAACCAGGGCAAGGCGAAATAAAGAAGCAGAAGGCCGGCTTGCGCCGGCCTTCGCTTTTTGTAGAGTCGAGCCATGCTCGACTGCTCTCCGTTGCGGGTTCATGACCCCTGCGGGAGGCCAACC
>NZ_JAOCEW010000075.1:0-1164 GCF_029841665.1 Stenotrophomonas sp. GD03819 | reverse complement strand
CATGGCAAAGCAGATCACTCAGGGCATGAGGGACGAGGCGGTTCGCCTTGTGGTTGTGGAGGGGCAGACAGTCAGGGACGTCTGCCAGCTGATGGATGTCGGCCCGACGGCGCTGAGGCGCTGGATCGAGCAATGGCGTCGAAAACATGACCCGCAGGCCGAGGCACCGCCCGTAGATGCCCAGGTCAGAATCGCCGAGCTGGAGGCCCAGAATCGCAGGCTCAAGGAGGAGCGCGACCTACTAAAAAAATCCATCGCCTTCTTCATTCGGGACAGCGATCACCGGAACAGGTGATCCAGGAATTGGGGAAGGTCGCTCCGATCCGGTTGGTGTGTCAGTTGATGGACTATCCCCGTAGCAGCTACTACGCCTGGCTGCACCGGGAGCCCCGGATTGACCGGGAACTGCTGGCCCAGGTTGATCTGGTTCGTCGCATTCATCAGTCCCACCGGGGGAGCTGTGGCTCTCGCAAGATGGCCAGGGAGCTGACCAATCGCGGCCTGCCAGTGGGTCGCTACCGCGCCCGGACGCTGATGCGCCGGGCCGGCGTCAGGGCGCGGCAGCACCGGCGGCACAAGTACCACAGTCTGGGGCCGCAGGCACTGACCGCGCCCAACGTGTTGGAACGCCAATTCAACCCGGAGGCACCCGACCAAGTCTGGGCAGGGGATATCACCTACATCCCGACCCAGCAAGGCTGGCTCTATCTGGCCATCGTGGTGGATCTGTTTGCCCGACGGATCGTGGGCTGGGCCCACTCTCACGAAGGGGATGCCTGGCTGGCCGTCAGAGCCCTGCGTGGGGCTCTGAAACAGCGTCGTCCCAACGGGCGACTACTTTTCCACTCGGATCAAGGTCGGCAGTACACCAGCCATGCCATGGCCGAAATTCTGCGTGACAACGGCATCACCCAAAGCATGAGCAGGAAGGGCAACTGCTGGGACAACGCGGTGGTGGAACGGGTTTTCGCCACCCTCAAAGGGGAATGGCTTTACTCCAAATACCCCACTCGACAGGAGGCTGCAGCAGACATCGAGCAATTCGTGGACTGGTACAACCACCGTCGGCCGCACAGTGCCAACGGCCTTGTGCCACCTGCGCTTTGTGAAGAGCAGGTGGCCTGAACTCCCTTTGGGAGTGTCCAAAAATACTTGACCACCACA
>NZ_JAOCEW010000074.1:0-1210 GCF_029841665.1 Stenotrophomonas sp. GD03819 | reverse complement strand
CGAGATCCTATGTTCGTGGTCAAGCCTGCTGGAAGCAGGCTTGACCCACCTTCAGCATGGCCGGATCGAAGTCTCGGCCGCTTTTGAACACGCCCCAGGCGATCCTGGCCAGCTTCCTTGCCAGAATGTTGAAGACGGCGGTGCTGGGGTGACCGCGTTTTGCCAGCTCGTCGTAGAGCGGTTGCCCCCGGCGACACCGCTTGAGCCCCATTGCAGCCATGTAGAGCATCTGGCGCAGCATCGGTGCGCCCTGTTTGGACAGCCGACGTCGTCCAGTTCTGCCGCCAGACTCGTTGGGCCGGGGATCCAGGCCGGTGCAGGCAATCCATGCGTTGGCGTTGGCCAACGGCCAGCGCGTCATGTAGTAAATCAGGTGGGACGCGACGGCAGGGCCGATACCCGGGATGGTCAGCAGGCGCTTGTAGAGCGCGCCATGCTCTCCATCGCGGCCCAAGCGCTGCAGTTCGCTTTCCAGCTCCGACAGCGTCCCAGCCAGAGCGCAGAACAGATCAGACAGCTCCCCAGGGTCACTTTTGCTTACCCCGAAGGATTGCTCCAGGCGCGCGCGCGTCTCCACCAGCGCTCGCCGCTTGCGCAGCAAATCGTGCATCTGTTGCTGCTCGTCGGTACGCGGTACGTATTCACGCAGGCGGTCGCTCTCCTTCTTCACATAGCGGGCGATCGCTTGGGCGTCCATGGCGTCTGTCTTGCCACGCGAGCCCGTCGCCCGGGCATAGTTCTTGATCAGCCGTGGATCGATTACATAGACAACGTGGCCCGCCTGGCCAGCCATCCGAGCCAACAACTCGTAGTACCGCCCCGTCGCTTCCATTCCAATCCGGCATCGCTGGGGCAAGGTTTTGAGCCACTTGGCTATCCCGGCCCGGGTGTTGGCGACCCTGTCACCGGCCTTGCGGTCGGCCACCGCCGGCACGAACTCCTTGGAGTCCACGTCCACGCCAATATCGAGAGAATCAGACATTTGTACGGCTCCCAGCTATCTTTAAAGGGCTGGGGTGGTACCGCACCGACGTTAGCTTGCCTACATCGACGATCCCCTTTGGGGGCCGTACGATCCTTTATCGACGTTCGTGTGCGGGATGGGGATCGCTCGACTCGTCTGTCGGCTGGTATCCGCAGATGCATGCTTGACGGTCCCTCCACCCTGGCTCCTACATACCGCGTAGGAGCCGGGAGGAACATACAAGCC
>NZ_JAOCEW010000073.1:2500-5251 GCF_029841665.1 Stenotrophomonas sp. GD03819 | reverse complement strand
GGATAAGGCGCCTGCCTCTCGTAGTTCTTGTGACGTAGCGTGCACCTGGATGCTCTTACGACGTTGTCGTAAAGCCAAGGCAACTTGAGGTTATATGGTCAAGCCTCTCGGATCATTAGTATCAGTTAGCTCAATACATTGCTGTACTTACACACCTGACCTATCAACCACGTAGTCTACATGGTTCCTTCAGGGGGCTTGTGCCCCGGGAGATCTCATCTTGAGGCGCGCTTCCCGCTTAGATGCTTTCAGCGGTTATCGCTTCCGAACATAGCTACCCGGCAATGCCACTGGCGTGACAACCGGAACACCAGAGGTTCGTCCACTCCGGTCCTCTCGTACTAGGAGCAGCCCCTCTCAAATCTCCAACGCCCATGGCAGATAGGGACCGAACTGTCTCACGACGTTCTGAACCCAGCTCGCGTACCACTTTAAATGGCGAACAGCCATACCCTTGGGACCGACTACAGCCCCAGGATGTGATGAGCCGACATCGAGGTGCCAAACACCGCCGTCGATATGAACTCTTGGGCGGTATCAGCCTGTTATCCCCGGAGTACCTTTTATCCGTTGAGCGATGGCCCTTCCATACAGAACCACCGGATCACTAAGTCCTAGTTTCCTACCTGCTTGATCCGTCGATCTTGCAGTCAAGCACGCTTATGCCTTTGCACACAGTGCGCGATGTCCGACCGCGCTGAGCGTACCTTCGAGCTCCTCCGTTACTCTTTAGGAGGAGACCGCCCCAGTCAAACTACCCACCATACACGGTCCCCGACCCAGATAATGGGCCCAGGTTAGAACGTCAAGCACGACAGGGTGGTATTTCAAGGATGGCTCCGCCACAGCTAGCGCCATGGTTTCATAGCCTCCCACCTATCCTACACAGACGAACTCAACGTTCAGTGTAAAGCTATAGTAAAGGTTCACGGGGTCTTTCCGTCTTGCCACGGGAACGCTGCATCTTCACAGCGATTTCAATTTCACTGAGTCTCGGGTGGAGACAGCGCCGCTGTCGTTACGCCATTCGTGCAGGTCGGAACTTACCCGACAAGGAATTTCGCTACCTTAGGACCGTTATAGTTACGGCCGCCGTTTACTGGGGCTTCGATCAAGAGCTTCGCCTTGCGGCTGACCCCATCAATTAACCTTCCAGCACCGGGCAGGCGTCACACCCTATACGTCCACTTTCGTGTTTGCAGAGTGCTGTGTTTTTGATAAACAGTCGCAGCGGCCTGGTTACTGCGACCCTCTTCAGCTATAGCTCGCACGAGCCACCAAAAAGGGTGCACCTTCTCCCGAAGTTACGGTGCCATGTTGCCTAGTTCCTTCACCCGAGTTCTCTCAAGCGCCTGAGAATTCTCATCCTACCCACCTGTGTCGGTTTACGGTACGGTCTGCGTAAGCTGAAGCTTAGGAGCTTTTCCTGGAAGCGTGGTATCAGTGACTTCGCCATAAAGGCTCGTCTCGGTGCTCGGTCTTAAAGGATCCCGGATTTGCCAAAGATCCAAACCTACCGCCTTTCCCCAGGACAACCAACGCCTGGTACACCTAACCTTCTCCGTCCCTCCATCGCACTTACGCGAGGTGCAGGAATATTAACCTGCTTCCCATCGACTACGACTTTCGTCCTCGCCTTAGGGGCCGACTCACCCTGCGCCGATTAACGTTGCGCAAGGAAACCTTGGGCTTTCGGCGTGCGGGTTTTTCACCCGCATTATCGTTACTCATGTCAGCATTCGCACTTCCGATACCTCCAGCAGACTTCTCAATCCACCTTCAACGGCTTACGGAACGCTCCTCTACCGCGCATAACAAAGTTATGCACCCCAAGCTTCGGTTCTGTGCTTAGCCCCGTTAAATCTTCCCCGCAGACCGACTCGACCAGTGAGCTATTACGCTTTCTTTAAAGGGTGGCTGCTTCTAAGCCAACCTCCTGGCTGTCTGTGCCTTTCCACATGGTTTTCCACTTAGCACAAAATTTGGGACCTTAGCTGTGGGTCTGGGTTGTTTCCCTTTTCACGACGGACGTTAGCACCCGCCGTGTGTCTCCCATACAGTCCGTCTCGGTATTCGGAGTTTGCAATGGTTTGGTAAGTCGCGATGACCCCCTAGCCATAACAGTGCTCTACCCCCGAGAGGATACATATGAGGCGCTACCTAAATAGCTTTCGAGGAGAACCAGCTATCTCCGGGTTCGATTAGCTTTTCACTCCTAATCACACCTCATCCCCTACCTTTGCAACGGGAGTGGGTTCGGGCCTCCAGTGCGTGTTACCGCACCTTCACCCTGGGCATGACTAGATCACCCGGTTTCGGGTCTACTGCCCGCGACTATGCGCCCTTATCAGACTCGGTTTCCCTTCGCCTCCCCTATACGGTTAAGCTTGCCACGAACAGTAAGTCGCTGACCCATTATACAAAAGGTACGCAGTCACTCCTTGCGGAGCTCCTACTGCTTGTACGCACACGGTTTCAGGTTCTATTTCACTCCCCTCTCCGGGGTTCTTTTCGCCTTTCCCTCACGGTACTGGTTCACTATCGGTCGGTCAGTAGTATTTAGCCTTGGAGGATGGTCCCCCCATGTTCAGACAGGGTTTCACGTGCCCCGCCCTACTCGTCTTCACTGAAATGGCCCTTTCAGATACAGGGCTATCACCTTCTATGGCCGCTCTTTCCAGAGCGTTTTCCTAGAACCAAATCAGCTTAAGGGCTAGTCCGCGTTCGCTCGTCGCTACTTACGGAATCTCG
>NZ_JAOCEW010000072.1:0-7041 GCF_029841665.1 Stenotrophomonas sp. GD03819 | reverse complement strand
CCTGGATCAACGTGCCAGCAGCGCGCGGGCCAGTTCCAGATCGCTCTGCTGCTGTGCCGCGGCGCTCTGCTCACGCAGGTGGACCAGTGCGGCCTGCAGGCGGGCGCCACGAATCTCGCCATCGCTGGCGACGAATGCAGCCGCATCGTCGCGTGCAGCCAGCACCACCTTGTCATCACCCGAGCTGCTGCCCGAGGAACCGGAGGACGCACCCGTGGCCGAACCGGCCGACGTACCGGCGAAGCTGGAAGCGAAGCCGGCCAGCGGCAGGGACAGCAGGGCGAGCAGCAGAAGCGGACGGGTCATCGGTTCGAAGCCGGTTGTGAGGAAGCGTGGAGCGTAACGGGTGCGTGAAGGATTTGTCCGGCTCAAACGTCGAACAGCTTGCCGGGATTCAGCCGCGCTTGGGGATCGAACGCGCGTTTGACCGCCTTCATCAGCGCGATCTCGGCCGGGCCGCGGGTGCTGTCCAGGTAGCCCTTCTTGACCAGGCCGATGCCGTGTTCAGCCGAAATGCTGCCGTCGAAGCGCGCCAGTACCTGCGCCAACAGCTTGGTCACCTGCTCGCACTGCG
This sequence comes from Stenotrophomonas sp. GD03819, assembly GCF_029841665.1. Taxonomy (NCBI): domain Bacteria; kingdom Pseudomonadati; phylum Pseudomonadota; class Gammaproteobacteria; order Lysobacterales; family Lysobacteraceae; genus Stenotrophomonas; species Stenotrophomonas sp. GD03819. Next base: position 6,467 of record NZ_JAOCEW010000072.1, on the reverse strand, counting down.
CCACGAAATCGGCGTCGCTGGTGTTATCCGGCTTGAGCACGTTGATGTGCAGGTTGCCGTCACCGATATGGCCGAACCACACCACGTCGAAGTGCGGGTATGCCTGCCCGATCAATGCCTGGGTTTCAGCCAGGAACGCCGGCATCGACGAGATCCGCACCGAGACATCATTCTTATAGGGCTTGTAGCGCGCCAGCGACTCGGTGATGCCTTCGCGCAGGCGCCACAGCTGGGCGGCCTGGGCGTCGCTGGCGCTGATCACCCCATCGCTGACCCAGCCGTTGCCCATGCAGTCCTCGAAGGCCGCCATCGCCGCCGCTTCCTGAGCGTCGTCGCCGGCGGCGAACTCGGTGACCACGTAGTACGGATGCACCTCGTCGAACGGCGCCTGCGCACCGTGCGCCAGCACGTGCTCCAACGCCCGGTCGGTGAAGAACTCGAAGGCCTGCAGCTGCAGGCGCGCGCGGAACGCAGCAAACACCTGCATCAGCACTTCGAAACTGGGCAGTGCCAGCAGCATCACGTTGCTGGCCGGCGGCGGGTCGGTCAGCTTCACCGTGGCTTCGACGATCACGCCCAGCGTGCCCTCCGAGCCGATCAGCAGCTGGCGGAAGTCATAGCCGCTGGAGTTCTTGATCAGGCCCTTGTTGAGCTCCAGCAACTCGCCGCTGGCGGTGACCACCTTCAGCCCGGCGATCCACTCGCGGGTGTTGCCGTAGCGGATCACACGGATGCCGCCGGCATTGGTGGCGATGTTGCCGCCGATCGTGCAGGACCCGCGCGCGGCGAAATCCACCGGGTAGATCAGGCCGTGGTCCAGCGCGGCATTGTGCACAGCTTCCAGTGGCATGCCGGCCTGCACCACCAGGGTGCGATCGACCGCGTCGTAGGCCAGCGCCTTGTTCATCCGTTCCAGGCTGAGCACCAGCTCGCCGTTGGCAGCCACCGCGCCCCCGGAGAGGCCGGTGCGGCCGCCGGACGGCACCACGGCCACACCCTCGCCTGCACTCCAGCGCATCACCGCCTGCACCTCCTCGACCGTGGCCGGCAGTGCGATCGCCAGCGGCGCCGGCGTCCAGCGCCGGGTCCAGTCGCGCCCGTAATGCTCCAGGTCGGCCGGGTCGGTCTTCAGCTTCAGGCCGGGACAGGCCTGCTGCAGCGTGGCAATGCGGGAATCGGTCATGACGGTCCAGCGCGGTGCGTGAAGAACGGGCAAGCGTGCCAGCGGCGCGCGCCAGCGTCCAGCCCCGCAGCCGCGCCGATCGCTACGGATGCAACCAATTGCGCACTGCACCATGGGGGCTTCGATCTGGCATAGTGGTCGGCCCCTGTCCCACTGGCCGTGTTGCCTCATGTCGCCGAAGAAGACCTCGTTCCCGAAGCAGGATATCCGCGTACTGTTGCTGGAGGGGGTCAGCCAGACCGCCGTGGAGGTATTCAGCGCCGCCGGTTACAGCCAGATCGAAGCGCACACCAAGGCGCTGCCCGAGGACGAACTGAAGGCACGCATCGCCGACGCGCACATCGTCGGCATCCGCTCGCGCACCCAGCTCAGTGCCGAGGTGCTGGCCGAGGCCAAGCGCCTGATCGCGGTGGGCTGTTTCTGCATCGGCACCAACCAGGTCGACCTGGACGCGGCCGAGCTGGCCGGTATCCCGGTGTTCAACGCGCCCTATTCCAACACCCGCAGCGTGGCCGAGCTGGTGATCGCCGAGGCGATCATGCTGACCCGCGGCATTCCGCAGAAGAACGCCGAATGCCATCGCGGCGGCTGGTCGAAGTCGGCCAGCGGCAGCCATGAAGTGCGCGGCAAGACGCTGGGCATCATCGGTTACGGCCACATCGGCACCCAGGTCGGCGTGCTGGCCGAATCGCTGGGCATGCAGGTGATCTTCCACGACGTGGAAACCAAGCTGGCGCTGGGTAATGCCCGTGCTGCCGCCAGCCTGGACGACCTGCTGGCGCGCGCCGACATCGTCACCCTGCACGTGCCGGAAACCCCGTCCACGCAGTGGATGATCGGCAGCACGGAGCTGGCGAAGATGCGCAAGGGCGCGCACCTGATCAACGCCGCGCGCGGCACCGTGGTCGACATCGATGCACTGGATGCCGCACTGGCCAGCGGTCACGTCGGCGGCGCTGCATTGGACGTGTTCCCGGTCGAGCCGAAGGGCAACGGCGATATCTTCGAATCGCCGCTGACCCGCCACGACAACGTGATCCTGACCCCGCACGTAGGCGGCAGCACGCTGGAAGCGCAGGACAACATCGGCGTGGAAGTGGCGGCCAAACTGGTGCGCTACAGCGACAACGGCAGCACCCTGTCGGCGGTCAACTTCCCGGAAGTGACCCTGCCCGAACACGAAGACAGCCTGCGCCTGCTGCACATCCACCAGAACGTGCCGGGCGTGCTGTCCAAGGTCAACGAGATCTTCTCGCGCCACAACGTCAACATCGACGGCCAGTTCCTGCGCACCGACCCGAAGGTGGGCTACGTGGTGATCGACATTACCGCCAGCGAGGCGCAGGCCGCCGCCGTGCGCGACGAGCTGGCCGCGATTCCGGGCACGCTGCGGACGCGCATCCTGTATTGACGCGCGTCCCGCCTTGCACTTGTAGAGCCGAGCCCATGCTCGGCTGCGGTTCCGGCCCGCATCGAGCCGAGCATCGGCTCGGCTCTACAGGTTGCTAGCGCGCCAACCACCGGCGCGCCATGCGCTGCATCGACTCATCCGATTCCGGATCGGCGGCGACTTCGGTCACCGGCCGCCACGCCAGCTCCAGCGACTCTTCGCTGAGCACGAAGGCCTCGCCACCCAGCGCCCGGATCACGAAACGCACGTCGTAGTGCCAGTGTCCCGGCACGTCCTTGCGCTCCGGAATCCAATGCTTGTCCAGATCAAAGATGGCCGGGTCTTCCAGCACCAGGCCGCTCAAGCCGGACTCCTCCTCGGCTTCCTTCAGCGCAACCTGGGCCAGGTCGCGGTCGCCGTCGGCGTGGCCGCCCAGCTGCAGCCAGCGCTGCAGCTTGCGGTGATGGGTCAGCAGCAGGCGCTGGCCATCGGCACTGACCAGCCAGCAGCTGGCGGTGAAGTGGCCGGCCAGGCGCTCGCGGCGGAACGGATCTTCCGGATCGTCCAGCAATGTGCCGAATTCGGCAGCCAGTGCGTCGTGGGCAGGCTCGCGGCGGGCATAGTCCCGCAGCAGGCCACGCAGGCGATCGTCAAGCACGGCAAGGGTTTCGGCGGTCTGGCTCATGAATGGGCGGTGTTTGGAAAAATACTGCTCATTATCGCCGCTCATTGTTGCGATTGCGCTTGTGCGTTGGCTTCAGCTTTGGCTAAGGTACAGCGGGCCGTTCGCGCGGCCTTCACCATTCCAGGGTTGCCGGCAACGTATCGGCGGCCCACCCCATCCGATCACTAGGAAGTACTGCATGCTGAAAGCTCTGTTGAGGGTCAAGCCGGTTGAACCGGCCGGGCACGTCGATGCCGGCGAACCCATCGAAGGCAGCCTGGACGGCGAAGCCACGTTGAAACGGACCCTCACGGCTAAACACCTCATCCTGCTTGGCGTGGGTGCGGTGATCGGCGCAGGTATCTTCGTGCTGACCGGCCAGGCCGCGGCCAACCACGCCGGCCCGGCCGTCATGCTGTCGTTCGTGATCGCCGGTTTCGCCTGCGCCCTGGCGGGCCTGTGCTACGCCGAGTTCGCGGCGATGATGCCGGTCTCCGGCAGCGCATACTCCTACTCCTACGCCACTCTCGGCGAAGGCATGGCCTGGTTCATCGGCTGGTGCCTGGTGCTGGAATACCTGTTCGCTTCGGCCTCGGTCGCGGTGGGCTGGTCGGCCTACCTGATCAGCTTCATCACCACCACGCTGCACATGCCGTTCCCGGATGCACTCAGTGCCGCGCCCATCGCCTGGACAGGCAGCGAGTTCATCGCCTCCGGCAAGCTGTTCAACCTGCCAGCGGTGCTGATCGTGGCAGCGGTGTCCGGCCTGCTGTACGTGGGCGTGACCCAGTCGGCCTTCGTCAACGCGATCATCGTGGCGATCAAGGTCACCGTCATCTGCCTGTTCATCGGCATCGGTGCGGCCCACATCGACCCGGCCAACTGGCAGCCGTTCATCCCGGAAAACACCGGCGTGCCGGGTGAGTTCGGCTGGAGCGGCGTGTTCCGCGCGGCCACCATCGTGTTCTTCGCCTACATCGGCTTCGATGCGGTCTCCACCGCCGCCGGTGAAACCAAGGATCCGCAGCGCAACATGCCGATCGGCCTGCTCGGCTCGCTGGCCGTGTGCACCCTCGTCTACATCATCGTCTGTGCGGTGCTGACCGGCATGATGCCGTACCACCTGCTGGGCACCGACAAGCCGGTGGCGACCGCGCTGGAGCCCTACCCGACCCTGTCCTGGCTGAAGACGTTCGTGGAGATCGGCGCCATCGCCGGCCTGTCCTCCGTGGTGCTGGTGATGATGATGGGCCAGACCCGCATCGCCTACACCATCTCCCGCGACGGCCTGCTGCCGAAGTTCTTCGGCAAGGTCCACGCCCGTTTCCGCACCCCGTACGTCGCCACCATCGTGGTCGGCGTGATCGCCGCCGCGCTGGCTGGCCTGGTGCCGCTGAACGTGCTGGGTGAACTGGTGTCGATGGGGACCCTGCTTGCCTTCGCCACGGTCTGCATCGGCGTGCTCGTGCTGCGCTATTCCAAGCCGGAGATCCATCGCCCGTTCCGCGTGCCGGTGGTGTGGATCATCTGCCCGCTGGGCGCGGCCACCTGCCTGTTCCTGTTCTGGCAGGCGTTCGTGGTGCACTGGCACCTGTTCGTGGGCTGGACGCTGCTCGGCCTGCTGATCTACCTGGGCTACGGCATCCGCAACAGCAAGCTGGCCAAATCGCCCTGATCCGCCTACGGGCCGGCCTCGCGCCGGCCCGTCCGTTTTCCCCGCGCGCCGGTCATGGCGCGCTTCGACAAGACCACCACACATGTTCAAGCAACTGTGGGCCACCAAGCACCCGCATGCCGCCCATGAAGACGCCAACGGCCTGAGCCTGCGCCGCCACCTCGGCCCCTGGGGCCTGACCGCCCTGGGTATCGGCGCGGTGATCGGCGGCGGCATCTTCGTCATCACCGGCCAGGCCGCCGCCAACCACGCCGGCCCGGCCATCATGCTGTCCTTCGTGCTGGCCGCCATCTGCTGCGCTTTCTGCGCGCTGGCCTATGCCGAGTTCGCCTCGATGGTGCCGGTCTCCGGCAGCGCCTACACCTACACCTACGCCACCTTCGGCGAGCTCTCGGCCTGGTTCATCGGCTGGATGCTGGTGCTCGAATACGGCGTCTCCGCCTCGGCGGTGGCGGTCAGCTGGACCGGCTACTTCCTCAGCCTGCTCAGCCAGTTCGACATCCATCTGCCAGCGGCGCTGGTCAGTGCGCCACTGGACGCCCAGCTGCGCCCCACCGGTGCGATCGCCAACCTGCCCGCCGCGGCACTGGTACTGTTGCTGACCTGGCTGTGCTACGTCGGCATCAGCAAGTCATCGGCGATGAACATGGCGATGGTCGTGCTCAAGACCGGCCTCATCCTGCTGGTCATCGTGGTCGGCTGGAAGTACGTGGACACCAGCAACTGGACGCCGTTCATCCCCGCCAACGAAGGCCCCGGCAAGTACGGCATGGAAGGCGTGCTGCGTGGCGCGGCGATGGTGTTCTTCGCCTACATCGGCTTCGAGGCGGTGTCGGTGGCGGCGCAGGAATCGAAGAATCCGCAGCGCGACATGCCGTTCGGCATGATGCTGTCGCTGGTGATCTGCACCGTGCTCTACATCGCGATGGCCGCGGTGATGACCGGGCTGGTGCCGTTCCAGCTGCTCGGCACCGACGAGCCGGTGGTGACTGCCGTGGCCGCGCATCCGCAGCTGGGCTGGCTGCGCTGGGTGGTCGAGGTCGGCGCGCTGGTCGGCCTGTCCTCGGTGGTGCTGGTGATGATCATCGGCCAGCCGCGCATCTTCATGATCATGGGCCGCGACGGCCTGCTGCCGCCGGTGTTCACCAAGATCCATCCGAAGTACCGCACCCCGCACATCAACACCGTGATCACCGGCATCGGCATCGCGCTGCTGGCGGCGCTGTTCCCGCTGGACATCCTCGGTGAGCTGACCTCGATGGGTACACTGATCGCGTTCGCCGCCGTGTGTGCCGGCGTGCTGATCCTGCGCCGCACCCAGCCGGACCTGCCGCGCCCGTTCCGCATGCCGATGGCCTGGCTGATCTGCAGCCTGGGCGTGCTGAGCTGCCTGGCGCTGCTGTCGGCGATGACGATGCACAACTGGATGCTGATGGGCGTGTGGACGTTCGTCGGTTTCGTGATCTATTTCTGCTACGGGTTCAGGCACAGCCGCCTGCGGGGTAAGTAAGGTTTTCTGAATTGCAGGGCCTGCGGCCCTGCACCCGCCTTTTAA
>NZ_JAOCEW010000071.1:0-7080 GCF_029841665.1 Stenotrophomonas sp. GD03819 | reverse complement strand
CTCAGCGTTGCCACGCGGCGGCGAACGACGCGGCACCTGCAGATGGTGGCCATCGGCGGACAGCCGCGGCGACCGCACCGGCGAGCGGAACTGCGCCGGCAGCCGCTGCAGGGCGTGCACCGGATCATCCGTCTGCTGCCGCAGCCAACGCTGCGCCCCCAGCAGCCGCACCATCGCCGCAGCATCCTGTGGCCGTGACGAATAGGCAGGATAGATCGGCGCGGCGATATCGGTCAGCACGCAGCCCATGACGTTCGACAGGCAACCGAAGTCATGCTGCGGTGGCGCCGGCACTGGCAACGGGCGATCCACTTCCAGTGCCGCTGTGGCTGCCGCGCCACAGGCCCAGCCGAGATTGCCGGCCGCACGGGCCAGGGTGCTGCTGCGATCCAGCACCAGCACGCCGCCGAACTCCCGCGCCGATGTCTCGATCGCCGCCCGGCTCATCGCGTACTCGCCCTGCATTGCCCGGCACAGGCTTTGCTCTTCGGCCCGCAGCGGCTGCAGCGCCTGTTCGCATTCCCTTGGCAACGGATGGTCGGCAGGCAGTTCAACCAGCATGTCGGCCAGCAGCTGGGCATTGGCCTGCACCAGGCTGGCACCGATGATGCTCTCGACCAGATAACTGCTGCCGGGCACCAGCCGCCGGCCCAGCTGCAGGCCACGGCAAGCACCTCGCAGAGCACCGTCGATATCGCCCTGCACGTACGCCAGCGCGCGTGCGCTGGTGGCGTCCATCACCACGCCATAGGCCGGCAACGGGACCAGAATGCCCTCGCCCTTCGGCGGGAACGGCGACATGAAGTAGTCCGCTTCGGCCAGCTGATCCAGCCGCGCATGCAACTGCTGGTGGCCGGCGTGGGCCTCCACGAAGCGTTGCGGGTCCGCGCGGACCTGGACGAGACAGCCGCTGGCGGCCGGCCCGCAACTGGCACCGGGCCGCGAGTGCAGCTCGGCATGGTTGGCCACCAGGTGTGTCCGGCCGCCGCCTCCACCGTGTGGGTCGGCCTCCCAGCGCCGTACATCCTCGGCCAGCGCCTGCTCGCGCTGCTGGGCATCCAGGTCGTCGAATGGCAGCGTCCACAACAAGGCATAACCGTTGTGCCCGGTCGCCGGCAGGCGTGCTTCCAGTCGCTGCTGCGCCTGCAGCCGCGATTCGGGTACCGGCCACATGCGCGAGGCGCACCACACCACGATGGCCAGCACCAGCAGGCCTGCCAGGGTCCAGCCCAGTCCGCGCAGAATCTTCAACACAGCTTCCCTTCCATGTGCCGTTGCCGCAGTCGATTTCCCAGCGTAATCGACCTGCAGTGACCGCTACAATGCGCGCATGTCGCTCGAAGCCCCCGCCCTGGTCCCCCGCCCCTCCCTGCAGCGCCTGTTCCTGACCGGCCTGCTCACCCTGCTGCCGATCTGGCTGACCTGGGTCGTGGTCAAGTTCGTGTTCGTGCTGCTGTCGGGTATTTCCAGCCCGCTGGTGGTGCCGCTGTCCGAACAGATCGCAACCAGCTTCCCGCACTATCTGGGCTGGGTCCGCGCCGAGTGGATCCAGGACACCATCGCCCTGCTGGCCACCCTGCTGGTGATCCTGGCGGTGGGCGTGGCCAGTCGCCGCGTGCTTGGCCAGCGCCTGCTGCGCTGGGTCGGCGCGGTCATCAAGCGCATCCCCCTGGCCAGCATCATCTACGACAGTGCCAAGAAGCTGCTGGACATGCTGCAGACCGAGCCGGGCAGCACCCAGCGCGTGGTGCTGATCGACTTCCCGCACCGCGACATGAAATCGGTCGGCCTGGTCACCCGCGTGATCAAGGAACACGGCACCGACCGTGAGCTGGCTGCGGTGTACGTGCCCACCACGCCGAACCCGACCTCGGGCTACCTGGAAATCGTGCCGGTGGAACTGCTGACCCCGACCGACTGGACCGTCGACCAGGCCATGAGCTTCATCATTTCCGGCGGTGCCGTGGCGCCGTCCAGCGTGCCGTTCACCCGCGCCGGCGAACGCACCGGCGAACGCACCGAATGACCCCGGCGCCGATCGAGCGCCCGCTGCAGGACCGCGCGGTCCTGTTGTTCATCGTGCTGGCCGCGTTCTTCTGCGGCAATGCGGTGCTGGCCGAGCTGATCGGGGTGAAGATCTTCGCGCTGGAAGACACCCTCGGCATCGCTCCGCTGAACTGGAACCTGTTCGGCCAGACCGGCTCGCTCAGCTTCACCGCCGGCACCCTGCTGTGGCCGGTGGTGTTCATCATGACCGACACCATCAACGAGTTCTTCGGCAAGCGCGGCGTGCGCTTCATCTCGTGGCTGGCGGTGGTGCTGATCGGCTACGGCTTCCTGTTCGCCTTCGCCGCCATTTCACTGGCGCCGGCCAGCTGGTGGGTCACGTCGATGGATGGCCACGGCGTGCCCGATTACCAGGCCGCGTTCGCAGCCGTGTTCGGCCAGGGCATGTGGACCATCGCCGGTTCGCTGGTGGCCTTCCTGCTCGGCCAGCTGATCGACGTGGCCGTGTTCCATCGCATCCGCCAGGCGACCGGTGAGCGCCACGTGTGGCTGCGTGCGACCGGATCGACCGCGATCTCGCAGGTGGTGGACAGCTTCGTGGTGATCTGGATCGCCTTCGTGCTGGGCCCGCAACACTGGCCGACCTCGCTGTTCCTGGCGGTCAGCAGCGTCAACTACATCTACAAGATGGGCTTTGCGATCGCACTGATTCCGTTGCTGTACCTGATGCGGCGTGCCATCACCCGCTATCTGGGTGCCGAGCGGGCCGCATCGTTGCGGGCTGCCGCTGCGGCTGACTGAAGCCCCAGCAGCGGAAAGCTGACTGCGCCTTCACGCTGGCCGTACGCGGCCGGATCGTGCAAGCTCCACGGTCTGTGTTCCACGGAAGCTCCTGATGCCGCATCCCACCCGCGCCCTGGCCGTCGCCATCGCCGCGTTGTTCCTGTTCAGCGCCGTGCCGTCGGCCGAAGCAGCGAAGAAGAAGGCCAGCCGCCCTGCCGCCGCGCAGACCCGCCAGGCCGCCAAGCCCAAGGCCCGGCCCGCCCGCGCCACCGCGCCGGCCCGTGGCAGTTCGGCGCGCCGCGCCGCGCCGCGTCCGGTCGCAGCGGCCCGGGCCGTGCCCAAGCAGGTGCAGCTGGAGCGCCTGTACGACGAATACTGGGATGCCTCGATGCGGTTGAATCCGCTGCAGGCAACCTTCCAGGGCGAGGCCCGCTACAACGACCAGCTGCCCAACATCCTGTCCGCCGCATGGCGCCAGCAATCGCACGACTTCACCACCGAGTGGCTGGGCAAGGTCGAGAAACTCGGCAGCGACGGCCTGCAGGGCCAGGACCTGCTCAGCTACGAGATCTTCGTGCGCGACGCGCGCGCATCGCTGGCCGCCGAGCGCTATCCAAGCTGGATGATGCCGATCAGCCAGTACTACAACGTCGGCAGCATCATGGCGATCCTCGGCGCGGGAGCCGGCGCACAGCCATTCAACACCGTGCAGGACTACGACACCTGGTCGCGCCGCTCGCTGGGCATTCCCGAGCTGTTCGACCAGGCCATCGACAACATGCGCCAGGGCATGAAGGCCGGCGTGGTGCAGCCGCGCGACCTGATGGAGAAGGTGCTGCCGCAGCTGGATGCGGTGATCAAGCCAACCGCTGAAGAGAGCATCTTCTGGTCGCCGATCCGCACCATGCCCAACACCATCGCGGCCGAGGACAAGGCGCGCATCAGCGCCGAATACAAGCGCATGATCGAGCTGCGCATCATGCCGGCCTACCGTGCTTTGCGCGGATTCATCGCCACCGAATACCTGCCGGCCACGCGCGCCAGCAGCGGCCTGGGCGCACTGCCCGATGGCCAGTCCTGGTACGCCAACCTGATCGTGCAGACCACTGCCAGCGACCAGACCGCGGCGCAGCTGCACGCACTGGGCGAACAGCGCGTGCAGGAGCTGCAGGCGCAGATCGCCACCGTGATGAAGGATGCCAAGCTGCGTGGCACGCCGTCCAAGCTGTTGCGCAGCATGCGCAACGATCGCCAGTTCCAGTACGGTGACGCCAACGCATTGATCAACCGCTACCGCCAGGTGCAGCAGCAGGTCAACGCACGCCTGCCGCAGGTGCTCGATACCCTGCCCAAGTCCACGCTGGACGTGCGCGCAGTGGAACCGGAGCGTGCGCTGACGGCTGCAGCAGCGGCCTACCAGCCGTCTGCGGCCGGGCAACCGGGCGTGCTGTACGTGAACACCCGCGACCTGCCCAGCCGCAAGCGCTGGAACGTGCCGGTGCAGTACCTGCATGAAGCAATCCCCGGCCACCATGTGCAGCTGGGACTGCAGCAGGAGCTGGCCAAGCTGCCGCGTTTCCGCCGCCTCGGTGGCGACCTCGCCTTCGTCGAAGGTTGGGGCCTGTATGCCGAAACGCTGGGTGAGAACCTCGGCATCTACACCGATCCCTACGACCGCATCGGCTACCTGTATTCGCGCCTGCTGCGTGCTGCCCGCGTGGTGGCCGACACCGGCGTGAACGCCCAGGGCTGGAGCAAGCAGCAGGCCGTGGCCTACCTGCAGAAGACCGTGGACATGAGCAGTGACGACGCCAACGCCGAAGTCGAGCGGATCATGGCCCAGCCCGGCCAGGCGCTGTCCAACGTGGCCGGCCTGACCACCATCGTCGCCCTGCGCGACAAGGCCAAGAGCCGTCTGGGCGCCGCCTTCGACCTGCGCCGCTTCCACGCCGAACTGCTGAAGGACGGATCGATGCCGCTGGACGTGCTGGACCGCAAGATGGAACGCTGGATGGCGCAGCCCGCCAGCGCCACACCTGCCCCTTCCCCCTGACCCCTCCGGAGCCGCCATGCGCGCTGCCGTCGCCCTGTTCGCCGTCGTGCTGGGCCTGCTGCCAGTGGCGGGCGGCGCCGCACCGGTGCTGACTCCACCGGATGCGGGCATCGACGGCCTGATGCAGGCCTACGACGGTCAGGTACCCGGCGCTGCGGTACTGGTACTGCACGACGGGCAACCGGTGTTCCGTCGCGGCTACGGCCTGGCGGTAGTGGAAGACGGTACTGCGGTCACCGCGGCAAGCAACTTCCGGCTGGCCTCGGTCAGCAAGCAGTTCACCGCCGCGGCGGTGCTGCTGCTGGTGGAAGACGGCCGGCTCGGGCTGGAGCAGACTGCCCGGCAGTGGCTGCCCGAGCTGCCGCCGGCAGCGGCGGCCATCACGATCCGCCAGCTGCTCTCGCATACCAGCGGCCTGATCGACTACGAAGACCTGATGGATCCAGCTGACCCTCGGCAGGTGCATGACGCCGACGTGCTGACCCTGCTGTCGCACGAGAACCGGCTGAATTTCGCACCCGGCACGCAGTACCGCTACAGCAACAGCGGCTACGCGCTGTTGGCACTGATCGTCGGCCGCGCGTCCAGGAAAGATTACGCGACCTTCCTGCAGGAGCGCATCTTCCGCCCGCTGGGCATGGCGCATACCGTGGCCCACCAGGACGGCGTGGACACGGTCGCCGCACGCGCCTATGGCTACAGCCGGATCGACGGCCGCTGGCAGCGCACCGACCAGAGCACCACCAGCGCCGTGCTCGGCGACGGCGGCATCTATTCCTCGCTGGACGATCTCGCCCGCTGGGACGCCGCGCTGTATGACGACCGCCTGCTGTCGAAAGCTTCGCGCCGGGCGATGTTCAGCCCGGCCACGACCACATCGGAACCGGACGTGCCGCATTACGGTTTCGGCTGGCGCCTGAACGGCCAGGTGCAATGGCACAGCGGCGAGAGCATCGGCTTCCGCAACGTGATCGTGCGCCACCCGGAAAAGCACCTGACCGTGATCGTGCTGACCAACCGCAACGATCCCGAACCCTATCCGCTGGCGCAGAAGATCGCCCAGCGCTGGCTGGACACCCTGCAATGACCCCCGGTTCCTACGCCCTGCTGGGCATCCACCACGCTGCGCTGATCTGCAGCGACTACGCACGCTCGAAGGACTTCTACGTGCGCATCCTCGGCCTGCGCGTGCTGGCCGAGAACCATCGCGCCGCGCGCGACTCCTGGAAGCTGGACCTGGCCCTGCCCGACGGCGGCCAGCTGGAACTGTTCTCCTTCCCCTCGCCACCGCCGCGCCCCAGCCGCCCCGAAGCCCAGGGCCTGCGCCACCTCGCGTTCCGGGTGGCTGCACTGGAACCCTTCATCCAGCGCCTGGCCGCGCATGGCGTCGCCTGCGAACCGATCCGCGTGGACGAGTACACCGGCCGCCGCTTCACCTTCTTCGCCGATCCGGATGGCCTGCCGCTGGAGCTGTACGAAGTCGGTTGAGCGTTTTTCAATCGTGATTCATCCATGCACGGCATGGATCTACGTGTCGACCAAGGTCGACACCCACCAAGAGCAGGCCGTTCCATTCCGGCAGATCGCAGGACTCTGTCGAAGGCGGGGCGGGTCCGTTTGCGGGGGCGTGAGCCGCATGGATGCGGCGACCGAGCTTACAGGGACGTACTTGCAGCGCCCCCCGCAAACGGACCCGCCCCGCCATCCCACGGAATCCCGCCGTTGCTGTTGCCGTTGCCTCTGCGGGTGCAGGGCGCAGCCCCGCAAAGCCCCCCCCTTCCCCATACCCCGCCGAATGGGTATACAGTCGACCCGTACCGGCACCGTGCCGGAATGAACCCTGGGAGGGGACCATGCGCAAGACCTTCAAGACCCTGCTGCTGGCACTGCCGCTGTGCCTGGCCGCGCTCTCGGCGCAGGCCGCCGATGGCGCCGCCGGCCGCTGGAAGACCATCGACGACAAGACCGGCAAGGTGAAGTCGATCGTCGAGATCACCCAGGCCGCCAACGGCACCCTGACCGGCAAGGTGGTCGACATCCTGCACTCGGACAAGGGCCCGAACCCGGTCTGTGACGGCTGTGAAGGCGCCAACAGGAACAAGCCGGTGAAGGGCATGACCATCCTCTGGAACCTGAAGGCCGACGGCGCCAACAAGTGGTCCGGCGGCACCATCCTCGATCCGGCCAATGGCAAGACCTACAAGTCGAAGATGGAACTGCAGCCCGGCGGAACCAGG
>NZ_JAOCEW010000070.1:0-7842 GCF_029841665.1 Stenotrophomonas sp. GD03819 | reverse complement strand
GTTGAAACATCCCCTTGCGATAATGACGCGCTGAACACCCCTGTTGCCGCATCCTTGCCGGGATCGCGGCTTTTCTTATCCCGCGGGAGCTGCGATGGCTGAAGCTGTACGCCACGACAAGACTGCACGCCAACTGCGGATGCTGTCCGACGCACTGGACAGCGGTCGGCTGGGCCCGGTGCGCCGCCTGGTCAACACCCTGGCCCCGGCCGAGATCGGCAACCTGCTCGAATCGTTGCCGCCGGGCAAGCGCGAGGTGGTGTGGGGCCTGGTCGATCCGGAAGATGACGGCGAGGTGCTGGTCCACGTCGGCGACGACGTGCGCGAGAGCCTGCTCGCGGACATGGACCCGGACGAAATCATCGCCGCGGTCGAAGACCTGGACATCGACGACCTGGCCGACCTGGTCGAAGACCTGCCGGACACGGTCATCGACGAAGTCCTCAAGTCGATGGACCGCGAGAACCGCGAGCGCCTGGAGCAGGTGCTGTCCTACCCCGAGGACAGTGCCGGGCGCCTGATGAACCCGGACGTGGTGACCGTGCGCGCCGACGTCAACGTCGACGTGGTGCTGCGCTACCTGCGCCTGCGAGGCGAACTGCCCGACCACACCGACCACCTGTTCGTGGTCAGCCGGCGCCATCAATACCTCGGCCGGGTGTCGCTGGCGGCACTGGTGACCCACGAGGACACCACCCCGATCAACCGCCTGATCGACGACGAGCAGCCGGCGATCGATGTCGGCGAAAGCGACCAGGAGGTCGCCCGCCAGTTCTCCGACCATGACTGGATCTCGGCGCCGGTGGTGGACGACAACAACATCCTGGTTGGCCGCATCACCATCGATGACGTGGTCGACATCATCCGTGGACAGGCCGAGCACCAGGCGCTGGGCGCCGCCGGCCTGGACGAGGACGAAGATCTGTTCAGCCCGGTCTGGCGCGCCATGCGCCGCCGCTTGATGTGGCTGTCGGTCAACCTGTGCACGGCGTTCCTGGCCTCCAGCGTGGTCGGCCACTTCGAGGGCACCATCGACAAGCTGGTGGCGCTGGCGGTGCTGATGCCGATCGTTGCCGGCCTCGGCGGCAACGCCGGTACCCAGGTGCTGGCGCTGATGGTGCGCGGCCTGGCGCTGGGCCAGGTGGGCGCCTCCAACGCGCGCACCCTGTTGTGGAAGGAGGTCCGGGTTGCGCTGTTGAACGGCGTGATGCTCGGCTCGGTGCTGGGCCTGATCGTATTGGCTTGGTTCCATTCACCCGGTCTGTCTGCGGTGATCGCCATCGCGCTGACCTGCAACCTGCTGTTCGCAGCGCTGGCCGGCGTGCTGGTGCCGCTCACACTGAAGCGCTTCGGCTTCGATCCGGCGCTGGCCAGTGGCATCTTCCTGACCGCCGTGACCGACTCGATGGGCTTCTTCACTTTCCTCGGCCTGGCCACCCTGGTGCTGCTGCACTGACCGCATCAAGGATCGGGCCCCGCCACGCGGGGCGCTGACCCCACCCAACGGGAACACCCATGGCAACAACGATCGAAAACTATTTCCAGCCCGGCTGGCGCGACCAGCAGCACACCTGCCCGGCCTGCGAATGGAAGGGCAGCTCGCGTGCCATGGAGATGGAGCTGGACGAGGACGCCACCGAGTACGGCTGCCCGGTCTGCGAGAACCCGCTGCTGGTGGTGCTGCATCCGGACATGGCACAGGTGCAGGCAGCTGCCGCCGAAGGCAACGCCGAGGCACAGGAGCAGTTGGACATCATCGCCAGTTTCCCGCGTCCGCAGTGACGCGGCGCACGATGCCTCATTGACGTGCGGCGGACTACGATGCGGCCATACCTGCCGCTTCGGGAATTCCCATGGTCCGTTCGATGTCGCGCTGGCTGCCACTGCTGGCCCTTCTGGTGATGAGCGGTTGCACTTCGCTGCCGGACAGCGCGCGTGGTCGCTTCGAGGCACGTGCGGTGAAGGTGGAGGGGGAGACCGCCTACTATCAGGTGTTCATTCCGGCCGGCGTGCAGGCCGCCGCTCCCACCCACCTCCCGGTCATCCTGTTCCTGCACGGCTCCGGCGAGCGCGGTGCCGATGGCGTCAAGCAGACCTACGCCGGGCTGGGGCCTTACCTGCGCGAGCATCCCGACTTCCCCGCCCTGGTGGTGTTCCCACAGGTACCGGGCCATGAGGAATGGAGCGGCCGCAACAACCGTGCGGCAGTGGCCGCACTGGACGCCACGATCGCCGAATTCGGCGCCGACCCGGCACGGCAGTACCTGACTGGCATGTCGATGGGCGGCTACGGCAGCTGGAACATCGCGCTGGACGACCCGCGCCGCTTTGCCGCGATCGTCCCCGTGTGCGGCGCGGTACTTGCACCACGCGCGAAGCGCCCAACCCTGTTCGTCGAGCAGGTCGCCCAGGAAACCGATCCGTATGCCGTGATCTCGCAGCGCCTGCGGCACACGCCGATCTGGATCTTCCACGGCGCGCTGGACGACGTGGTGCCGCCGGACGACGACCGCAGGCTGCACGCCGCATTCCAGGGCGCCAGCGCACGCGACGTGCGCTATACCGAGTACCCCGACGGCAACCACAACGCCTGGGATGCCACCTATGCGGACCCGGCAATGTGGGAATGGCTGTTCGCGCAGAAGCGGTGAGTCGCGGCTTCCGGTAGCTGCCCACCAGGGTTGGATCCTGGCTCCAGTGGCTGTCTATCCTGGTTGGATCCTGGTTTCGGTGGGTGCCAACCTTGGTTGGCACTATCTGTCCGCCCCCATGAACTCCGCCTTGGCAGAACCTTCGAGTTCCCACTGACACCACGCATGCGGGTACTGGCCAAGCTGCGTTGCCAGCCCCACCCTGATCAGATTCGCCATCACATACATCGCGTGCCGGAACAGCGATTCATCAGAGCGGATTGCATGATCGTGATAGCAGGACTGCCAGAAGCGCCCCACCCTGCCCAGTACCCTGTTTGCGTGCACGGCCGTACGCGACTTGAAGCGCTTCATGACAACGTCGAGCGATGCCGCGCGCAGTTGCATCAACCAGTGGATGTGATCCGGCATGACCACGTAGGCAATCGAATGGGTCAGACCTTCCAGATCCAGACGCCGGAACTCCTGCATGGCGGTATCCGCAACGGCGTCGTTGGCGAACAGTGCCGCCCGGCCATGCACGTTCGTTGTGAGGATGTAGCTCTGGCCAATAGTGGAGTGACGGCCTAGCAGGAGGCGGGCGCTGTTCATGCAGAAGAGCATGGGCGGGCGCATGTTCCCTGAACAACGGGAAATCACCTTCGCAAGGGTAGGCCAGTGCCAACCAAGGTTGGCACCCACCAGAACAACAGCGCCAACCAAGGTTGGCCTCTACCAAAGCAGTGGGTGCCAACCTAGGTTGACACCTACCAAGCGGGGATCAGCCCAGCAGGGTTTCCAGCACGGCCATGCGCACGGCGACCCCGTTGGCGACCTGGCGCAGTACCCACGACTGCGGGCCGTCGGCCACTTCGTCGGTCACTTCCACGCCGCGGTTGATCGGGCCCGGGTGCAGCACCGCCGCATCCTTGCCGGCGCGGGCCAGGCGCTCGGTGGTCAGGCCGTACTGCGTGTGATACTGCTCCAGCGACGGCACCAGGCCTTCTTCCATGCGCTCGCGCTGCAGGCGCAGCATCATCAGCGCGTCGACGCCTTCCAGCATCGCGTCGAAATCATCGCCGACCACGCAGCCCTTCAGGGTCTCGTCGTCCGGCAGCAGCGACTGCGGGCCGCAGACGCGGATCTCGCCTACGCCCAGCGTGCGCAGCGCATGCAGGTCGGTGCGGGCCACACGCGAGTGCTTCACGTCGCCGACGATCACCACCTTCAACTTCGAGAAATCCGGGCCCTTGGCCTGGCGCAGGGTCAGCATGTCCAGCAGGCCCTGGGTCGGGTGCGAACTGCGGCCGTCACCGGCGTTGATCAGTGCAGTGCCCTCGCCCGCCGCCTCGGCCAGTGCGGCCACGGCGCCATCATCGGGGTGCCGCACCACGAAGCCGCGCACGCCCATCGCTTCCAGGTTGCGCAGCGTGTCGCAGGCGGTTTCGCCCTTGCGCGTGGACGAGGTCGAGGCATCGAAATTGAGCACATCGGCGCCCAGGCGCTGCGCGGCCAGCTGGAACGAGCTGCGGGTGCGCGTGGACGGTTCGAAGAACAGCGTGCACACCGCAGAACCGGCCAGCACGTGGCGCTTGTTGCCGACGCGACCGACCGCAGCATCGCGGATCTGCCCTGCCCGGTCGAGCAGCTGCAGCAAGGTCTCGCGCGGCAGGCCCTCCAGGGTCAGCAGGTGGCGCAGGCGTCCGGAGGCATCGATTTGCTGGGCGGTCATGGCGGTGTCGGGCAGTCAGGGAATGGGGGTGGCGTCGTCGGGGGACGACAGCCAGCGGTCGATGATCACCGCCGCGGCCACGGCATCGAGGGCGGCCGCATCGCGGCGGCGCTTGCGCCCTTCGGCGCGCTCGACGGCGAAGCGGCGGGCGGCCTCGACCGAGCTGGAACGCTCGTCGATCATCACCACCGGCAGCTTGAAACGTTCCCGCAGCTGGCGGGCGAAGCCCTGCGCACGCTTGCGGTTGGGCTGGTCCTGGCCGTCCAGGGTCAGCGGGTCGCCGACCACCAGGCCATCGGGCTTCCATTCCTTGAGCAGGCGCTCGATCGCGGTCCAGTCCGGGCCGTTGCCGTGCACATCGACCACGGCCACCGCGCGCGCATGCGCGGCGAAGGCACTGCCGATAGCCACGCCGATCCGTCGCGAGCCGACATCGAAACCCAGAACGGTGCCATCACGGCGGATCGCCGGGGCAGCAGGAACCGGTGCGGGCGCGACCGGCTCAGACATGGCCGCTGTAATCCGTCAGCCGGAACAGGTCCACGCCGATACGCGAAGCCGCACCCTGCCAGCGCTGCTCCAGCGGCAGCTGGAACACCAGCTCGGCATCGGCCGGCACCGTCAGCCAGCTGTTCTCGGACAGCTCGCTTTCCAGCTGCCCTGCGCCCCAACCGGCACAGCCAAGGGTGACCACGGCATTGGCCGGGCCTTCGCCGCGCGCCATCGCTTCGAGGATGTCGCGCGAGGTGGTCAGGTACAGGCCGTCGCCCACGGTCAGGCTGGAATCCCACGCCCGCGCGTCGTCATGGATGACGAAGCCGCGCTCCGGATGCACCGGGCCGCCGTTAAGCACCATGCGCGCCTGCAGGTCGCCATCACCGGTGGTGATGTCCATCTGTGCAAGCACTTCACCCAGCGTGTACTCGGAAGGCTGGTTGACCAGCACGCCCATTGCGCCGTTCTCGTCGTGCTGGCAGATCAGCGCGACGCTGCGGGCAAAGGTCGCGTCGAGCAGCGACGGCAGCGCGACGAGCAGGTGATCGGCAAGGGAGGTCGGCGTTACAGGCATGGGCCCATTCTACCTGCTGGGGGCGGGATGGTCGCGCGATGGCGCCGAACCGCGATGGGCTAGGATGGTGCTTTGCCATGGAAGGTCATCGATGCAGTCTTCATCGCCCCTGACCCTGCCGGCACGCAGCGCCATCGTCCTGATCGCCCTGCTGCAGGGTCTGATGCTGTATGCCGCGCAGGAACTGTCCGATGCCTGGCCGTTCCGCGATATCGGCTGGCGCTACTGCTGGTACGCCTGGATGCTGGCCATCCCCAGCGCGGTAGCGCTGAGCCTGGTCGAGCTGGGCCAGCGCCGCCTGTGGCTGCAGGCGGTGCTCGGCTCGGTGGTGGTGCTGGCGTTGGCCGCCTGGATCGGCTGGAACCTCAACGGCGAGACCGCGCTGGATTCGGGCGCGCTGCAGTTCCCGCTGACCCTGGGCACGGCGGTGGCGGTGTTCGTGGCCCTGCCCTGGTGGCAGTTCCAGTTGCAGCACGGGCATTGGCGCGCCAGCTATCCGGAGCTGTTCGAGCGCGCCTGGCAGAACGGTCTGACCCTGGCCCTGGCGGCGCTGTTCACCGGGCTGACCTGGCTGCTGCTGTGGTTGTGGGCGGCGCTGTTCCAGCTGCTGGAGGTGACGTTCTTCCGCGACCTGTTCCGGCAGGACGCGTTCATTGCGCTGGCCACCGGCAGCCTGGCCGGGTTCGGCGTGCTGATCGGGCGCACCCAGCACCGCGCGATCCAGATCACCCGCCAGGTGCTGTTCGCGATCTGCCGCGGGCTGCTGCCGCTGCTGTCGTTCATCGCGGTGCTGTTCGTGCTGAGCCTGCCGCTCACCGGGCTCGAGCCGCTGTGGAAGACCCGCTCGGCCGCCAGCCTGCTGCTGGTGCTGTCGCTGTTGCTGGTGACGTTCACCAATGCGGTCTACCAGCAGGGGGAAGACAGCGCCCCCTACCCCCTGCTGCTGCGACGCCTTGTTGAAGCCAGCCTGCTGGCGCTGCCGGTCTACGCGGCGCTGGCACTGTACGCGCTGGGCCTGCGCGTGGTGCAGTACGGCTGGACCGTGGACCGGTTCTGGGCAGTACTCGTCGCGTTGGCCGTGGCCGGTTATGCCGTGGGCTACGCGCTGGCGGTGCTGCGCCGGCAGGGGCGCTGGTTGCAGATGGTGGAGCCGGTCAACCGCTGGATGTGCTGGGCGGTGCTGGCACTGGCATTGCTGGGCAACTCGCCGCTGCTGGACCCGGTGCGGCTGACCCTGTCCAGCCAGCTGGCGCGGCTGCGCGCGGACCCGCCGGCAATCACCAGCAGCGACGTCAACGTGCTGCGCTTCGATCTTGGGCGCCGTGGCGTGCAGGCGCTACGCGAGCTGCAGCGTGATCCGGCCATCACCGCCGATGCCAACGCGCCACAGGTGATCGCGGCAGCGCTGGCACGCACGTCACGCTGGGACGACGGACAGCGCCTCGACAAGGGGCCGCAGGATGTCACTGCCCTGCAGCGCGCGCTGAAACTGGCCAAGGGATCCAGCTCGCCACCGGACGACTGGTGGCACGCACTGGCCACGCGTGCGATCAATGGCGAATCCTGCGCCCAGAGCGAGCGCGACTGCCTGATCGTGCATCGCGATCTGGACGGCGATGGCACCGGCGAAGTGCTGCTGTGCGAGCTGTACACTCACCGTGCGCCGGACTGCGTACTGTATGCACGTGGCAGGGATGCCCACTGGCGCCGGGCCGGTTCGCTGTTCGGCACCGTCAGCGGCCAGGCCGAGGCGATCAACCAGGCCCTGCGCGATGGCGAGCTCACGCTCGAACCGCCGCGCTGGCCGATGCTGTCCATCGGCGGGCGCCCTGCGCTGGCCATCGATCCGGAACCCGAATCCAACGAGTCTTCCCCATGAGCGGTTACTGCCTCATCGCCCCGGGCCATCCGGTGCACGACTACTACCACGCCAACGAGTACGGCTTCCCGCAGCGTGACGAGCGCGAGCTGTTCGAGCGGCTGGTACTGGAAATCAACCAGGCCGGCCTGAGCTGGGAGACGATCCTGAAGAAACGCGAGGGCTTCCGCGCGGCCTATGACGGCTTCGATGTGGACCGCGTGGCAGCGTATGCCGAGCAGGACATCGAACGCCTGCTGTCGGACGCGGGCATCATCCGCAACCGGCTGAAGGTGCTGGCGGCGATCCACAACGCGCAGGTGATCCAGCAGCTGCGGGCCAGCCATGGCAGCTTCGCGGCGTGGCTGGATGCGCACCACCCGCGCAGCAAGGCCGACTGGGTGAAGCTGTTCAAGAAGACGTTCCGCTTCACCGGCGGCGAGATCACCGGCGAATTCCTGATGAGCCTGGGCTACCTGCCCGGCGCGCACGCCGAGGATTGCCCGGTGCATGCGCGGCTGCTGATGCTGTCGCCGCCGTGGCTGCAGGCCGC